>JAJPIN010000262.1 GCA_021324715.1 Nitrososphaeria archaeon | reverse complement strand
TATTTCCACAAATCAAAATATATTGAACTTCGATGTTAGACTGCCTGTGACAAATCTTATACGCGATATAATGTCAACCAAATTAGAAACTATTGGAAAATATGAAAGTGCCAAGGAGGCGGCAAAGAAGATGTTAAACAAAAATGTAAGCTCACTTGTAGTAGTCGATGAAGAAGGACGATCTTTAGGAATAGTAACTGAGCGCGATATAACAAGGGGCGTTTGTATTCACGATGTGCCAAGCAAAGAATACAAGATACATCATCTAATGACCTCCCCTCTTTCAATTATAGAACCTAATTTAACTGTGGAAATGGCAGCGAATATGATGATTCAGAATAAAGTAAGACACCTTATTGTTAATGAAGGGGACAAAATGCTGGGCATAGTGACTGCAAGTAACTTTATAGACTATCTAAATGAGCAATTGGATCCAGCTCATCCAAGCACGAAAGTACTTAGAACATTGAAGGACGAGATCTAACATAAGCAAAAACAATTTTTTTCTACAATAGGGCAGATTCATGCAGTTCATCCAATAAAGGGGTTAACGCAACAAGTGTTTCTTTTTCACCGAGTGTTATGTTTAACTCTAATACAAGAGCGATTGAAAGCATTTCCCGGTCCTCTCTCGAAGTAAATACCGCATTTCCAGTTATCGCAAATTTTCTACCATTTTGTAGTAACCACGCCCTCCATACTTTTGTTCGTTGTAGATTTTGTTCCAGTGCGGCAATAGTATAATCCAAACCTATACCTTCTCGCTTATCAAGTAGATTCAATTTAATCATTGGAAAGAGAATATTCCCTCCTCTAACAGTTTGATGTGATTGGTTAAGATTTTCAATGAATTCATCTTCGTTCTCTGTGGTCTCTCTCAAATTGTAGTTTGGAAAAAAATACGCTGCCAGATTTTTGTTCCAATCATAAATCTTATAAACCGTATCTTCATATTCCAATTTCCATTTAGATTTCTTGTTTTTACTTCCAAACATCTAGATTCTAGTAAATTTATTGAAAATAACTAAAATATATCTAAGGTGGTATAATATAATGGCTCTATCGGAGAATGCGGCGTGATTGAATTTCTGTGTGATGTTAATTGAAACAAAGTTCCGTCATCTTCAAATTAAAGATTTTATAAAAATACTACGGACTCCAATGGACCCCACACAACGAATCATCATCATACTCATTAGAAAACTCATTAGGATGCTGATGGGAAGAGAAATTTATTCCAATTGACTATGATTCCACTTTTCGTAATCTTGCCTCTTCCAAGTCTCTAATATATCTGGCGGGGCTAAATCAGTTAGATGTGGCAAATATCACTTTTTAAATCGATAGATGAAAATCAACTTGCTCATCATAATTGAGAGCGTGTCCTTCCAGTAATAATGGGAAATTTTATCAATTTGCGTTAAAGTCTAGGTATACGTAAATGCGCAAATTATAACACTAACTGCTATCGTAATAATGCTAGTATGTTTGAAATTCTTGCCTTTTGGGGCTGCATGTATGAACTGCGAGACATATTCGGTGGGGACTGTACCAGGGATATGGATATCTCTAATGCTGGAAGTACCTGGGTGGGTTTAGTTGCAGGCATAGTTATTGGGACAATTATAACATGGTGGGTCTATAATCGACAGAAAAAAACATCAGAGAAACAGGATGAACTTCTAAACCACATTGCAGATCTGGAAGAGCGTAATAAGACCATGTTGAATAAGATCCTTAGCTTAGAAGAAAAAATCGAGGCTATGCTCGAAAAGATTAGGTAAATATCGCTATGGACCATTCCTAGTATCTTATTTAAGGAATCAAACTAGACCCGTCCTAGACATTATTAGATTAAATTGACTTTTCAATTAATATCATCTCCGAATTCGATTATATCAATCTGAAAAAATAACGTTTGATTCAAGGGTCATTTGATATTGATCAATTAGATTTGGAATGTGGTCCTTTTACGGGGAAACTTTCAAATGTTCTCGTCTTGATCCTTTTGAAATGATAAAAATATTAAATTAAGATAGGAGATTCTACTTTCGATCTCAGTTGTAGCATTTTACATACCTAAAATACATTAACAGTAAAATGAGAACCAAATATCTTCCTTTTGAAAGGCATAATTAATCTAATTGTTGCTCACATTACAATATTGGAGATTAATTACACTTTACCTGATCCAGATCGTTCCCTACTTATTCGATGCAAAATGATAAGGATGATTAGTGTAAATATAGGAATTAGAAGCATCAGCGATGCAAATAGCCAAACATTCTTTGAAATTAAGCCAAGTGTTTGGAATCCAAGGATATTACTACCTACAAACGCGACTAGTAAAACTGTTACAGGAATTACTAGTGACAAAATTGCCGCGGTGAAATATTTAATTTCTGTTTGTTGGGGCCTAAAGGCTAATTGTATCCCAAATATAGTAAAGGCCATGGCTACAAAAAAAGATACAATTGATAAAACAACTTGCCTTGGAGCAGACTCCGCCAGTGTAGTCAATGATTTTTTCAAGTCCTTAATTACTACTTCTGTGTCATTACTAGTTTCATTATTATTTAGCGGTTCGACTTTGTTTACTAGAAACCGATTTAGTTGCAGATTTAGTTGCAGTGATGCATGCGTATTTTGATAGGATACTCCCAAAAAAACAATTACAATAAGAAGGATGACAGCTAAACATATGTTAAACATTCTAAAGGTGCTGTTATCATCATCTGATTAATGAATTTTGTTCTTATAGAAAATTGATTCCCTACTGAGCGTATTGCGAAGAATCTTTCGAATATGGGATATAAGACTTGTTCATTCAACTTGCATTGTGCACGCAATGAAAGTTTACTCTCTTACCAAGAGGCTTCGACCACGCTGATCGAGATAATCTAGATATTCGTCTAACCATGAAATAATACTAACTTAGATCGTTTAGAAGAAACGTCGTTAACCATGTTTCCAAATTTAAATAAATTATGATTCAAGATCCTGCTTAAAGACATGTTTTTTTGGAGTAAAATATGGTATGAGAGAGCTACTATTAAGAAACTAGGATCTCAATATCGGAACTCTTCCTCGATTACAGTTACATCAAGTGCTTTGATATTACTCTTATTTTCTAGCTGCATTTTAAATCCAATCTCACCACATTTCTTGTTTAAGGCCGAAGCAAAGCCTTTCTATACGACATCACTATTAGAAAAAAAGTATGACCTCAAGACCAATTTACAGGGGTTGGCAAAAAAATTAAGAGAGGCTACTGGGGAAAAAATACCAAATGATTACATCGTAGTACTAAAGGATAACAATTTCTTATCATCTGTAAGCTCGTTAGCTGGTGAAGCCAAAAATGAAGGAGCTGCATTGGGACATATTTATGATCATGCTTTACACGGGTTTACAATTAAAGTTCCTAATGAAAAGGTGCTTGAGGCAATCATGGCAAATCCTGAAGTAGATTATGTACAACCTGACGTTAAGGTAAAAGCGTTCTCCCAGAGCTTACCAACAGGTATTAACAGAGTTGATGGCGATCTGAGCTCAACTAAATCGGGAGATGGTAGCGGCACTGTAAATGTTGACATTGGTATCCTAGATACTGGGATTGATTTGAGTCATCCGGATCTTAATGTATACAAACAAGTAACATTTGTTTCAGGTACCAATAGTGGTAACGATGATAATGGTCATGGTACTGCTGTCGCTGGAATAGCAGCCGCAAAAGATAATTCTCAAGGTGTGGTGGGTATCGCGCCAGGCGCAAGATTATGGGCTATCAAGGTTCTTAATAAAGATGGAATTGGATCTAGTTCCGATATTATAAAAGGAATCGATTATGTTACCCAGCATGCTAAGGAAATAGACGTAGTGAATTTGAGCTTTGGTGCAGTTGGCCAAAATTCAGCTCTCCATAGTGCAATCATTAAATCTGTAGCAGCTGGAGTAACTTATACTGCCGCGGCTGGGAATGAAGGTATAAACGCCGCATCTGTATTTCCTGCAAGCTTCCCAGAAGTAATAGCTGTATCAGCAATTGTTGACACTGACGGAAAGTGTGGTGGCGTTTCCCCTATATCCACAACAGCTGGTAAAGACGATACCTTAGCAAGTTTTAGTAATTATGGCTCAGTAATTGATCTAGCTGCGCCAGGCGTTCTCATCAAAACGACGGCAAAAGGGGGTTCTTATACTACATTCAGCGGTACTAGCATCTCAACTCCTCATGTTACCGGAGCAGCTGCATTATATAAGTCAGAGCATCCTGGAGCAACGCCCTCACAAGTCAGAACTGCCCTTAGGAATCTTGGTTCCACAACATCGACGATATGTGATGGTAAAGGTCATGGTTACTTTAAGGGAGATCGTGATACTTATCATGAACCATTATTGTACCTCGCAAGCCGTTCTTCTTCCGTTCCAGCATCTAGTTTTGCCAAGAATATTGGCATAAGTCCTGTTGCTGCAAGTGGTAATGATGGTAATTTACCTTCAAATGTACTTAATTATAATCTAGGTAATAGGTGATTCAGTTTTGGAATCGATATAAATTGCACGCTTACAATAGGGTTCAGAAAAAGTAGACATGTTCATTTAGAAACTTAATCCAGTATATAATGAGCAGAAATATTCAAGCGTGGTTTATGAAAAGTGGTCACCATCTTGCTATATTTTTTTGACCAATCACTCTGACGGGTTTAATTTTTATCAGCAATTCTCCCTCTGCACTATTTCTCCTGCCATACACTTCTGACTTATCATTACCCATATACCTAGCGGCAATAATTTTAGCCCATTTATAAACTTCACCTGGTTCATTACTAATTAATTCTACGATGCCATCAATGGTAACAAATGAGAAAAGAGGAGTCTGATCATCGATACATAAACGAACACGATTGTCGCGTCTAATGTTTTTTGCTTTTACTGATTTATCGCCGGTATTAAAAATAATTTTATCCTCTTCGTCTACCGTATACCAAATAGGAACCACATGCGGTGTCCCATCTTTGTTAATGGTGCCCAATTTACCGGTAAAAGTTCCTTGCAAGAGAAATTTTTTGATTTCATCTTTAGTCATTTCTGACATTAGTACTATTAATTGTGCAAAATTAATAAAATTTTCACTATTTTAGGATCGAGTACTGTTTATGTATTATAAAATTGTGTTAAATATGGTT
>JAJPIN010000024.1 GCA_021324715.1 Nitrososphaeria archaeon | reverse complement strand
CGCGGAAACGTTAACCTACCATTGAATGCAGCTGATTCGATTTTTAATGCTAACACAAGCATAGCCCTCGGAACAAAGAATATATCATCAACTCCTTTCAGAGTTGAAGAGTCACATTTCTCTGACCATGGATTCCTAAAAGATGTAGGAAATGTTACTTGGAAACAGACTTTCATAGCTACCTACTTATCTGATAAATTAATTGATGGCAAAGGTAATGGAACATTCGAGACCCCCGATGGAAAAAGTATTGCTTGGAATTCTACTGACATAGGAAGACCACTTAACGACGACCGTTGGGTTTTCTATGGAATAATATTATTCAATAAGACGCAAAGCGAACCATTGTCTTTCCTGAATAATAGAATCGGTTTATACAAGAGTGTAACTGGCAACGATACAGATTACATCTGGCTTCTGAAATAGCATAATCCGTCAAGTATCCTACTATCCTTAGAAATTCTAATTAAGACCCATCTGAAAATCCAGATTCATCCCTTCCGTCACCCTATACTAAACCAATTTCCGGAGTTCTCAATTAGAGCTGAACAGTATGTGTCAAAGTCGATTCTTATAATCTCAAGATAATTCATAAACATAAGAGTGTTGAATCACTTCGCGGGTTGCCTGAATCTTTATTAAATTGGTAAGATGAATTTAGGCTGAGTTAAATGAACAAGAAAAATTTGACGTATGTTGTTGGTCTCCTTGCTTTATTAGCTATGGTATCAATCACGATGTCTGCGCAGAATTTAGTGTGGGCAGCTGCTGCAATAAATTGTACTCCAGGTGTGTGTGTTGGAACAGATGGCGACGATACGATTATTGGTACCAAAAGCAATGATTATATTAATGGAAAGCTCGGCAATGATAAAATAAACGGGCAATCTGGTGATGAAACTATATGTGGAGATGGAGGAGACGATAAAATTAATGGAGGGGCAGGAAACGACTGGCTAATCGGCGACGACTTTTTGTGTAAGGGTTCTGCAGAAATTGGAGCAGATAACCTAGCTGGGGGTCCAGGAAATGATATACTAGTTCATGGTCACGCGTGGACAGCTGAATCTGATGGGCACAAGGACATTCTTGATTGTGGACCAGGTCTAGACACAGCGTATGCAAATCTATCTATAGATCACGATGTTGTGTCTAATTGTGAAACGATAAATCCGCCAGAATAAAAAGAGTAAAATACATTGGAAGGCCTGAATTATGTCAATCATTGACAAGGGAATTACAAAGGGAGGTCTAATTTAGAACGTCAGAAAGAAATCATAATAGTATATTCGCGGTGAAACAGGCCATTGAAAGCCTCAACACCGGCGACACGAGGAAGGTTTCAGACTTCATTAGTCCAAGCTATTTTAATCACGAGTCACAAATGGATCCTGTAAGATCAAAGATGCGTGGTCCCCAAGAGTTTATAGATACAGTAGTCAAGTTACGAAATGCCATCACTGATCTACGTTATCAAATAATAGAAACTGTAACATCAAATGAAAAGGTAGTGGCTATTGTAGAAGTGACGGGAAAACATACTGGAACCTTTTTTGGTTTCATTCCACCATCTGGGAATAGAATATCATATCAAGCCACACACTTCTTTACCATTGGTGAAGATAGTAAAATTATAGAACACAGAGCAATACGTGATGATTTGGCATTGATGTATCAACTTGGAGTAGTCAAATCTACAGGACCTCAATATGATGAATTCCTAAAAACTTGGAAGGGCACAAAGTAACTGTATCTTGGTAGCCAACACAAACTAGATCCATTTACTGAATTTGCTAGGACTAGGTATGTTTCAAAACCATTCCCACTGGAACTACCTGTAACTACTGCAACCTTATAATTTGCACCGCTTGTTTAATTTTGAGTTAGTTAGGCTGATAAAGAGTAACCTAGTTTATCATTTTAGGTAGATCTCATTAATTATCGGACGTCAGTTGTAGTTTAATATGTGGTATAATCTCAACCTAAGAACGTGGCTCGTCAGTTATTGTTTTATGTCGCCGCCGCATCCACATTTACAGCTGGTATATTGCATCTTGCGATTATCCCAATGTTTTTCAAAATAATGCCATTGAATATTACATTATTCTTTCTAATATCAGGACTGGCTCAATTGTTCTGGGTGATCCCCGTGCTAAGGGGATGGAGCAATCTTTGGTTTTATGTGGGTATAGCTGGAACAGTAATTTTGATCATACTGTGGCTCGTTGCTGTGCCTGCCAGTGGACATCCAATAGATGCAAATCAAGCTGCAATCGAAGGTCTTCAAATTATCTTCATACTCTCCGGTATTGTGATTGTAAAAGATAGAACCAAGTTGAAAGTAAACAAGGAAAACGTGTGACGTGGATATCGTCATGAATTGAAAATATTAATCCTAGAATATCTCGGACGTTATCAAAATAAAAAGCTAAATACTAAGTAATAGAACCCTACTACATAAACGGTTGGAATTCTGATGACCTGAACGGTGGAAGACCAAATAAAATTTTTCATCTG
>JAJPIN010000213.1 GCA_021324715.1 Nitrososphaeria archaeon | reverse complement strand
CAAGTGCTGATACTAATGTGACTGGATCCATTTCCGATACTATTGCAACAAGTGCTGATACTAATGTGACTGGTTCGAGTCCTGATATTAATGCAACGAGTTCTTATAATGCAACAAGTGCAGATACTAATGCAGCCGTTTCCAGTTTTGATACTAATGCAACAGTTACTGATAAAAATGCAGCCGTTACCAGTTTTGATACTAACGCAACAATCGGTAATTCTAATATGACCCGTTCAAGTCCTGATACTAATGCAACAATTACTGATGCTAATGTGACAAGTGCTGATATTTCTTAAAGATCATAATTTTATATTTTTTTCTTTATACATTAATTTGAAATCAAATTAGAAATTAGAAGCTGTCGACGGTGAACAAGTTTTAATACTTTCTTGAAATAGAATGATTTATGAGTTCGGAGGAAAATTTCAGAAGATTGGGAACAAATATCATATTCTTGGAAGAAAAATTAGAAGAACTCAAGACATATTCACAAGAGATGGCACGGGATAGATTAAAGTTCGACCCAGATGTCTTGATAAATATCTCGAACCGACTACTATCTGCTGCTTACACATTAAACCAGTCCTATAAAAATTATAAAAGTGTTAGATCTACCCAATAACCTCCCTTTCCATTCTTTACTTCTTCAAGAGATATCTTATTTTATTAAAAATTATGCGATTTGGGTAAAATTAATGGTAAAATTAACAAATTTAGCTTATTACATTTCATATAGTAGGATTAAGATTAATCTTCCGTGGTGGCATATTCTAAATACAATCGAATTCGTGGAGAGAATACTCAAAATGCAATAAGCGTAACTGATTTTAGGATGTTGATTTCTCTTGCTTCCTTCATACTTATTACGAGTTTATCTCCTCAAGCCTTTGGGCAAGATTCTTTAGTCAATTATGAAAATTCTCAATATGGATTTAAGCTATCATATCCTTCCGATTGGAATATAGAAGAAAATGACAACGAGATTCGTTTTGATTCCCCAGTGGATAGTTCAAATGGTTTTCTTAACTCAATTGACATCCTTGCCAATCCTGCATATTGTGAATCGCTTGAAAAAGTAAAAGAGCAAGAAATTGCAGATTTGAAAAAAAACCTCCTTGATTTTAAATTGATAGATTCCTCCAAATCAAAGTTGAATGGACTTGATTCCATACATCTAGTGTATACTTATTCTGATACGAACATAGGAATTGCAAAGGTTTCAGAATCGATAGTTACAAATCAGAAATACAATTACTTTATATCTTATACTGGCAAACCTGGCAATTATGAAAATGATTTAGACGTATACCAAAATCTATTAAAGGCTATAGATATTAGATTTGGTTCGCCTGCGAATATGGCAAGCCGTAATCTAGAGTATGCCGATTTTAATGCAAGCATGAGTTTTTCGTATCCATCTAACTGGACGATTTCAAACAAGCCAACTGTGTATGACGACGGTTCAGAAACTGATTTTGCTATGTTATATTCGCCTTGTGAAAATGCAGACGAGTATTCTAATAATATTAGTTTTTCATATAATATTCTAAACCAAAATGATTCGTTACTACCAAAGGAGCTTCTTGAAAACTCAATTTCATATCATAAGGATACTATCAAAGGTTTCAAGGTAATTAATTCATCAGAAAAATTTGATCCAAGTTTTGTAAACAAATCTAAAACACATCAATTTGATAATTCATATTCTCTAACTTTTAGTGGTAAATTGGAATCGGGTCAGAACATTATGTCCACAGAAGTAGGCATTATTATGAAAGATAAATTATACTATATCCAATATTATGCAAGTCCTGATAGATATAATGATTATCATCCAATATTGGAAAATATCATCTCAAGTATTACATTCGATGAATACCAGAACTCTAGTTTTTCTGAAATTGATACGATAGATTTTGAACGCTATTATAGTGAGTTTCCCTCGTTTAGTATAAAATACCCAAATGACTGGGTTACAGATGACAAGAATACGGCTGCGGATGTTAGATTCTACTCAGTTACAGGAGATAATCCAGCGTATGTCGGCGTGACCCACGAATTTTTAGAATCTAAAATATCGCTTGATAAATACACATCAAAGGCTCTTGCGAGATTGAGAAATGCCTTACCAAATTTTAAATTAATATCTAATTCAGAAGACGTATTATTTGGAAATGATGCAACTAGATTGGTCTATACTATAACTGAGGACAGAAAAACTATCAAATTAATGCAAATTTTTTCAATTTTTGGTGATACTGTTTACGCGATAACTTTTGTTACAAATAGTGAAAATTACGCAACTGATTTACAAATTGCACAGAGAATGATTAACTCGTTTGCAATAACAGGCACGAATGCACAGATCAGCGGACATTACAGCGATTCTATTTCAGGTTTGGATATAATATTACCAGACGAATGGACTGGTTTCGGCAATATTGTTGTGCCTGGTTTTAATATGTCCTTTGTTTATCCACAAGAAATAGTTGATAAATTAAAAAGTAATTCCGCTAGGGAGAATGTAAGATTAGATAAAATTGCTTTTATTGGCATAAGCTTTTTTGATAACCAATCTGAAGATAACGAGCCAAGCGGTGAGGTGCCATTTTCAGATTATGAATGCAATGGATTCGATAGTAAGACATCTACAATCAACAATATGACTGGAATGGCTATTTCGGGTGAATGTAACTTTGGTCAAAAGTCAATGAAAATAAGTGGAATACTCTTTGAAACTCAAAATGGACAACAAATAATGATCTTCTATGCTGCAGACCCGTCGAACTATAAAAAATATCTAAATGACTTTTTAGTTTCGCTGAACACATTAAAAATTCCAAATACAGTGCCTGTCAAAAATCCTCAATATCCATTTCAAAATGCTTAGGAGTATTAGATACATATTACTGATATTTAGAATAGTAATGACTGTTTGATCGATAATTGTCTAGTTGATTTTCGATTTTATACCCTTGTCCTCTTGCGATTGGCTATTGGTATTGTGCTAAGCAATTCTTGTCGCTCCTTGAAAAAATCTAATTCCTCTTGTGTCCAAACCTTTAACATTTCTTCTTCCCAGCCCTCTTTAAGTTCATAGACATAAAGAGTAAAGTGGTCATGGCCAATTTTTTCTATCTTCCCTTTTTGTTCTTTAACTTTTTTTATTTTTGATTTTACCATAACATGTTATCAAATAGTCATCTTTAACATGGAATACGATTGAATGTCCCCCAAAACTGTATTTGGCGACTGAGGTTAAGTCAGTAAATTCTT
>JAJPIN010000136.1 GCA_021324715.1 Nitrososphaeria archaeon | reverse complement strand
GTGGGGGCAGTAACATTAGTTGTGGTTGTTGTTGGTACTTCAGTGGGGGCAGTAACATTAGTTGTGGTTGTTGTTGGTACTTCAGTGGGGGCAGTAACATTAGTTGTCGGCAATTCAGGTTGTGATCCCAGTTCCTTTATATACAAATAATTATTTTTTGCATCATATCCTAATTGTGAAATAGTTATCACCTTAAATTTATTATCATAAATATACTTCATTTCCTTTTGAAAAAGATCCACATTAGTGCCTGAATCTATCTTACTTTGCCCAATTCCATGGTACATTATTATTGGTATCGCCTCAACTTTCCCATCTTTATTATACTTTGATTGGCTATTCACAACATCAATGAATCTCTGTAATGCTTGATCTTCGCTATATGAATTTTCTACCTTCTCAAAATCGTGACTCCAATTTCTAATAGAATATTTGTTGGCGTAAGTAGGAGTCCCATTGTCGGTATAGGTTTTACAATTTTTTTGGTCGTATTGCGCCATTCCATCACATCTAAGAAACATGAGTGGATCATTGCCTCTAGTTGCTAACTGATAATATTTGGCGACAATGTCAACTACGGTTTTATTATCTGACCCTTCACTAAATGGATATTCAAAACTTACAGGGTTTATTCCATACTCTTCGAGACATTTTTTTGATTTTCCAACTTCGTATTCAATTGATTTTTTTGAAAGATCGGTCAGACGTACGTGTGACATACTATGGGAACCTATGTCATTTCCTCCATCATACAACGTCTTAATGTCCCCCCAATTCATATACCCGCCCTTCTTGCCCGCATTATTACAAATTACATCGAAGGTTGCCTTAAAGCCATATTTGTCAAGTATGGGCTTTGCATACGTAAACTGACTCTTAAGACCATCAGAAAAAATAAAACTTACAACCTTGACTTCACCCTTTTTGTCATCGGTCGATGTTGTTGGCAATCCCAAAAGTAAGTAGTTTTCATATGAAATACCTGATAATAAGGCGATAAAAAAACCCGCAAATAATATTGGAATAATAGTATGAAAGGTCCTGCTGCGTTTCAACTTCAGTTAACAGGTTTGCATTTCATATAATAAATAGATATTTTCCGGCATCCGCGTCAAAAAGGAATTCCCATGATATGTGAGTATTCAAGAAAAAAGGTTCGTATTCCGAAGCACAGAAACCCAAACACAGGTTACATTGATCATTTTCCAATACTTGGTACTATTGAAATACTGCTATAGGAATTAGAGCTCTTGTGAATCGATATCATAAAACCCTAACATAATTTTATTGAATGCGCCAGAGTAATTGCCCTTTCTAGGTCATCTTTCAGAATATCCTGTTTTTTATATTTATTGTTAAAGTATATCAGATCGAGAATTCTTGCATTGTCCATATTAACAATGGTCGTAAGACTATTTCCGTTTCTAGAGGTCCCGCCAAATATCCGATGAGAGTTTCCTGTCAACACTACAAGTTTATCAATGATATTAAGTGATTTTGTTGCATTAGATATTTGAGCTTGAGTTTTTGTTAGCTCATCATTGATAACGACAGAAATGCCAATCTTCGATCCATAGCTGTCATTGTAGGTAATATCCAGTCCTTCTGCAATTGAATTGTCAAAATTTAAGTCATTTACATATCCTTCATACTTTGTCAATGTTAAAAGATTACGTACAGCTTCACGAATATCAAGTTCAATCGTTTCGGCATTATTAGCATTCTGCTTGAGTTTGATAAAATCGGATAATGGAATATTCATTAAACTTCCCCTTATCTTTGATCCAGGATAGATCCTTTTTATGGTATCATCAATTATTAGTTCATCCAGAATAAAGGATCCTTTTCTCGATGCTTCTTCTGAAGCATGATAAAAGATGTTTAACATTGATCTTACATTTCTAAAGTCTGGAAATTCATCATACACAAACTTGATTTTACCTTCAAGCTGCACCGCATATTCCGAACTAAATAGATTATTCTCATCGTAGTGTTTTATGTACTCAAAGATTATGTCAGTTAATTCACTTAGCGTGTTTGAACCAGCTAAATCAATTTTATAGTTTGCTTTCTCTAGTCTGTCAAAGACTGACGGGTTCTCCTTTTTGATTTCATCATATGCAGAAGGTGTGAGTATCAAAATCAGTATAGCCGATGGGATATGAGCATTTATTATAGCTTTAATAAAATCTAACGAGTCTTTTTTTGAATCAAATTCATCAAATTCAAATATTGTTAATTTTTTTAATAGTTTAAGGTTCATATCGGTAATTGAGCTTAAACTGTTTATCACACCTTCAAGTGATCGTATTTTTGATACGTCACTTCTCAATCTGTCTTCTATTAACGATCTAATGATGTCAATTTGTATTTCAGAAAAATCTGAGCAAAGTAGTTCCGGCGCATATTGAAAATTTAATTTCTGTTCTCCTTTCAGGATATCCTCTACTTTTCGGTTCAGACTCTTGTTACCACTCAAACTATCCAAAATCCCACAGTTAAACGCCTTTCTGACATATTTACCACTGTGGTTGACTTTATTGCACATAAAATAAAGCAAGTTTCTTCTCAAACTTTCGATATCATTAGCGCTAAATCCGCCAAGTATTGAATCATAAATATTATGAATATCTCGGGGAGAAACCTGAGCTAAATCGATATATGAAGTTACGGTATTATTTATAATGTCAGGTAAACCCTTTATGTGATATGCAAGATGAGTCTTGCCTGAGCCTACGTCCTGAATCACTGTTATTAGTCTAAAATCTCTATCAGTTGGTTTCTTCCCATCTAGTTTGGAATAAAGGTCAGAAATACAGCTAACTATCGCCTCTTTTGCTTCACTGTGTATCCTTCCTCCTAGAATCTGAGAATCAGCATAGGACGGTGTAGGACTGCTAGGAAAGGGGTTTATTTTTAGGCCATATGGATACAAATTCATATGCTTCTCACATAGCCGTGGAGTAGACCTCTTACAATCACTCCCTCACTGCCTCCAGTTGATAATTCGTATTCGTTATGATATGTGTTGACTAGTTGTTCAACAAGCTCATAAAACTCATCCTTATTCAAATCAAATTTTTGGCTCAATTCATTTCTTACGTCTCCAAGCCCTATCCAACCAATTGAATTGTTTGATTTAGTAAGAATGGTATCAAATTCAATTTTGAAATTATCAAGATTGACTAATGTTTTTTGAGAATGAATATTTTCCGCCTTTAAAAGCTCAATCAAACTGTTTATTGCGTCTCTGAGACTACTCGAATGACCGTCCAATTTTCTTTCAATAAATTTGATACGATCGTTTAAAATTCTAAATTTTGGATCGACATTATTCAGATATTTGAGATAAACCTCAGGCGTCCAACAATAATATGCCGAGCCCTTTTTATCAACACAAACTTTTCCATCGTTCACAAGGCTATTCAAAGTTTGGTCGAGATCAAATGAAGTAAATTCTCTTTTTAAATCAGATTTTTTTATTCCGACTAAACCGGTAGAGAGTATTTTCTCTAAAACTAATTCTTCTGACGACATGAAAAATTATCAAAATGTTTTTATTTAAATTACAGTGTAATGGAACAGCTTATCCATTATCAAGAATTTTAGATCAAAGATAATGTTATAAATTTATTTTTCAGATATGGAAGTGGGATGAAGATTACTCTTGCTGATATTCAGATGATGAAAGTACTAGGGTAACTGACCATTTTTTTCCATCGAATTAGAAGCTTGTACTATACTGTTATTGATAAGACACAAAAACGATAATTCAAAGAATATCTGGATAAAATAAATAACTTGGATAACTAATAACGTTGTACCAAACTGCATGCCTAAGAGATTTTTTAATAGCTTGGATGATTTCAAGAAGAATTTACATAGATATGATGCATCATTGATTGATTACAATGGAAATGCAATACCGTGCATCAATATCGATTCCAAAAGGTATGATGAAATAATTAGAAGGGTTGCTGGTAAAAAACTGGCCGTTGATGTACTCTTGGATGTATTTCATGACTCGAAGCATGTTTTTGTAGACATACTAATGACTTACCTTGATTATGGATTTGATGAAAATTATCTTTTCTTCGCGAATGAGATGCCTCAATTTTTTGAAGCTTTGGCGAAAACGGGTTTGATAGCCATTGCCCCATCGAGCACAAATAGCGCTTCTCAGGGAAACTTGTTGGTGATTCAGCTTCCAAGGAAAGATAGTGCAGAGGAGGCATACACCCAGATGATGGAAATAATAAACAAAGCATAATCTCAAGGGCCGACAAAATTTAATTGCGACGGCCGGGATTTGAACCCGGGTTACCAGATTGGCAATCTGATGTCCTAGACCAAACTGGACGACCGTCGCATCCCATCACTAGTCATGAAAAAAATTTGCTTATTTTAACTCTTTCATTAACTAATATGTAAATTATTTCAGAATAATTGTCAAGTCAGGAATTAAAAATCATAATTGTAATCATTCTTAAGGCCTTTGTTAAGGTTCTAACTAGATGAGGCAACTTTCTTAATCAAAGTTTTCTCCCTTTAATTGGTAACTCAAATTAGTGTCTATTTATATATAATTTAATAATTAGTTCTCAATATACGGCGTTAGGTAACGGATAACTATGTCAACCTTAAGCCATGAGAATGCCAAAAATGAAGAGGAAATATACTTTAATTTTATAAATTCCATCAAATCCGAAGTCACAAAACGGAT
>JAJPIN010000150.1 GCA_021324715.1 Nitrososphaeria archaeon | reverse complement strand
TGATTTTTGATGAAATTCTCATTGCAATAACTTAATATTTCATATATATCTAAATTTTTGGAAATTTGAATCCGACTTTCTTATGAAGATAATGACTTATTCTCCCCCCGGAATCGCAGAAATTATTTTTGTCATTAGATTTCTGAAGATTTTTCCTTTTATTATCTTCCGTTAGAGCCCTGAGATAAGCGCGGGAAGTGGGATTCGAAACCATTAGCCATACTTGGGGTTTCATTTTATAAAAGATTCTTTTGGCGTCGAATAACCCATGGACTGATGTTCCATTTGATTAAATACTTGTCAATTTTTCATATTCTTTAAGAAGCTCTTCTGGACCATGTCGACAGTTTTCTTCATTGATATGTTTGTCTAGCAAGTCCAATAGCTTGACAATCTTGTCCTTGCTTTTTGTAGTTGTCATTTGGTGAGCTAAGCTATGGACAATAAACTTGATAAAAGATAGCGTTGTACAGAGGAGAGCAGATTCGCTTGCTTTTTTGTCAAAACTTCTATGGAATTGTTGACCATAATGTCATCTTTATCTTGTATGTTTTTCACTATTAAAATAATGTCAGTTGAACAAAAAGATAAAAGACTAACTGAATTTTTGGAGAACGGGAAGGACTGGGAAAGGAAGCAAACGAATATTCCGGGAGTTTTTCTCATAAGACTACCACAATTTCGGAATCGTCCAGCCTGCGTCGGAGTTGAGCTTGACATATTAAATCGTGGGGGCGGCGGCAGTAGGAGAAGAGGTATTATCCTTAGAACCACCTCTGAACTTCAGCAATTAATGGACGTAATTAATAATACGAAGCTTCTTGAATTAACATCTTCAATGGAAAAAGTAAACCCTGCACAACAGTCAAGTTCAGGAGCTAACCTTGACAACGAAATTTTTGAAATCTAACTATATCAATAAGAACGAGCGGATAAGACGCCAACGCCAACCGTAGACCAGTTTTTATTTTCTCCGCATTGTTGCTGTTTTAAGCCTACTGCTATTCTTCCACTTTAGAAATAAAACACAAAGGTTCAGCGATACGCCAATAGCATTTACGATTTTTGGCGCTAACTAATTATCCATTGCTAGAATTTGGTGTTTTATTTTTCAGTTGCCAATTTTGCAAATGCTTGTAGTTGAAATATAATAGCATCCAAAGTTAAGATATTCTAATTATTTGTCAGTGTTCTCCTTATAATCTTAACAAATATAGAAGATTGTTATGACAATCTTTTATATTTTGTTGTCCATAATACTATCACTAAACACACAGCATCTGGTGGAACCGGTTGTTTCTTGTTCATCATCACGCAATCGGATAATTCATCAGATGCTCCTTCTTTATTATTAATAAATTTTCGGATATGGATGTCTCATGGTAACGTTCTTCCTTTATCAAAGCAACAAAACTATTCACAAATTTGATTATGGCTTTTAAATTTTTTCAGTTGCGAATTGTGTTTGTGTTTGTAGCGTCCTATCGTGACCGATAATACAACAGTTATAATTGTTATAAAGTATTTTTTCAATAAAATATCAATAATGACAAAGGGTCTATTCCTTTTGCAATCGCATAAGTTTAGTACTGAGAACTTCGAAGGAACATTGGTGTGCTCAAAATGTGATGAGGTTTTTACAAAACAATTTCCACTAGACTTAGAAGGACAGACAATTGAATTTAGATGTCCTGTCTGTAATTCTGCAGGCGAAGCTGATATTCCTTACAAACCTGTCGAGGAAAGGGAGGAGCTTGAAGAAGATTTAACTGAGCTTGAACAGGAAGATATGGGTGCGCTTGACGAAAATTATTAGATAGCCCAAAGAAGGCGTTGCTTATTTTAAGTAAACTACATCGGAAAGAAGGATATTGTGCAGTAAATGCAATTATGGGTTCTTTATGATTTTACTAATTCGAAGCGGAGTACGAGAGTGGGATTCGAACCCATTAGTTACAATTGGGGTTTCATTTTATCAAAGCGTGGTCTCCAAGTTAATAGCACCTTTTCATTTTGATTTTATGTATGTTTACACCTACAGCGTGTTGTTGAAATAAACATCTGTATTTCGAGCTCCTTGGTCTAAAATCTTCACATGGAATCTATGCTTACATCTTCTACAAAATAAAAGCGCAGTGACATAGGCAATTTCGGTTCCCTTGTTTGGATATGACTGAATTTCATCCATCTCTATCTTTTGTAAGCCGCATTTTATGCAAGAAAACTTAATTGAACTAAAACTTTTTTTTATTTTTTTTCCGTGTTCTTCCCTTGTCGTAAATTCTTTGGTCATTTCTTACCTTATCATAAACCGTACAAGTCTCCTCTAAAGCGACGAATCAAAACTGGTTTATACATCATTAACCCAAATGTGTTCTACTGCATGTGAAGGAATCAGTTCTCTACGTATGATTGAATTCTCCTGTTCGTCTTTATAAAATGTAATAGTAACAAAATCTGCCACAACTTGCGAGTTTATAGTTTGACAAAGTTGCGGGTCCTTTAATGCGTCGAATTCTTCAATTAAAAATCCGCTCGGCATGTTGTGAACTCTTGTCGCATAGCGAATAACTATATTCTCTACTACAGAACCATGAAACTTGACTATCTTTTTGTTCTTTTGCTCCATAACTTTCATTACGATTCTTTTCTAAAATAGTTTTTGTGTGTCCTATCTTAATTAGTGGTTCCACTGGGATAGTTAATTTATACCCAAGTTCAATTTTATAACAGTAGCTCGCGTAATAGTGATTGGTAACAGAATTTACGCTATTTTATATCAATGATTATTTGGGCTGACTAGCTTTTCATGCAATAAACGAAATTATAGTTTGCCTATTATTTTACAAATATCAGAAGACGGGAGTGCGATTCGAAACCATTAGCTAATGTGGAAGTTTCTACTTTATAAAAACTTTGAAATTGACTTTCCCGCTTCAACTATGATTGAATATAATTGGCGCTAATTAGCCGAACCGTCTTCAATTTCTTTGGCACAATTATCACAATACTTCTCTACTAATATTGCACCTTCGGTACTGTATTTGACTAGTTTGGTTGCAAGTTCTCCGCATCTCATACAGAATCTTGACTTCTTTTCTGCCTTCGATGTAAAGGGCTCAATACTTTTCAGTGTCTTTTCTAACAATCACATTCTCTGAATATAGGTACACAAAACACATTATAAACTAATTCAAAACATATAGATAGATTTACAGACTAGGGACATACTATACATATTTCAGGTGCATTACTTTTTCATACTATAGTTAAGTTGAGACAAAGATTACCTTTGATAATTCATTAGACTGTCCCTCGCTGCATTTTGGTATGCCTTCGCATAATTTGCATTTAACTGTGAAAGTTCTATTGCATTATCTCGTGCATGCTGCATCGTTGTTTTCCATGCCTCCATGCTGGCAAACATGAAATTGTTTGCTAATCTTGTTGCTGCTATTGTACTATCGGTGATATTGCTGACTGCTCTTGTATAATTTTCTGTCACTCTATTCGGTGAGGTCCAATATGACCAGTACGTATTCTGGACGTTTTCCATGTACGGCACCCATAATGATTGGTACGAATTGATGACCTGTTTTTGCGACTCTAGAAAGTTTTCTGCAATATCTCTTGTGGCTTCGATGGATTCCTCTTGATATTCATTGATGGCCTTCATAAATTGTGGAACCTGCTTTTTTGCTTCTTCTGTTGTCTTGTGTACTGATGATTTAGTTTCGTCCAAAGTGATGTTAATGTTTTCACTAACTTCTTTATTTTTTTCGGCCGCTAATCTTTCTATTTCCTTTTTCTCGGCTTCTGTTGGTAACGTTGTTTTTAGCTTTTCAGTTTCCTCCTTTTCTTTTTGCTTATTTGATGCCATGTCATTTGCTGCACAAGATACTATTTATAACTTAGATTATTAGCGGTACCGCACGTATACTCATAATCATAATTATTTTAAAACTTGCTTTATTGGTGATTGTATATTAATCATTAGCCGACTGGCATCAATGAATCCTAGGCACATTGACAGAGGTTCTGAAAAACCCAGAATAGAACCTCAAGTGCCCCACGATGGTGGTGTTCACGGCAATACTATTTTTATTTCCACTTCTAGCCAGAGAACATATTCGCGAAAGACGGTTAAAAATTATAACAAAAGCGGAAATTCCAATCGTTAGTCTAAGACTTAATTCTAAACTTTGCCTTCATTCATTCATGCAGTCAATTCTACGAGGGTGGTAACACAATGCAACGGAATTGCTTGCCAGTAACACAATTTCATCGTGTGTACACGTGAGTCTTAACATAAAACATCACGAACAGAGACCATCAATCAAAATGATAATAATATTGGAGAAACATAAAATCACAGAAGAT
>JAJPIN010000160.1 GCA_021324715.1 Nitrososphaeria archaeon | reverse complement strand
GTATGCTAGATGAATACAAAAAGTATGTGTCAGCCAGCATATCTCAATCAAATAAAGATTTAGGACAAGGGAACTTCTCAATTCGATTGGTTTATTACCAGCGATAAAAGAAGTCGAAATACTGGGGCGTATGAAAATTCTGGAGTTGCTTAAAAAATAATGAAGATCTTGAGGAATTACAAGTTCGCGATGTTTAAAAAATTAATAAATTTTTATTTGAAAACGGATGATGGGATGTTTCTATCTTTGTGATTATCTTTGATCTCGATTGTAACTCTAATAAACCATTAGTAATAATATAGAATATGTCGAATAATAATGCGACTGACAGACAGGGAATTATTGATGGACTAAATGAAGACCTCGCAAGGGAATACCAAGCAATCATTCAGTATGTTGTTTTCAGCTCAACGTTAAAAGGACCAGAATACGGAGACATTGCAGAAGAATTGAAATTACACGCCTCAGAAGAACTCGAACATGCACTGGAAGTGGCAAAGCAAATTGATTATTTGGGAGGCAATCCTACGGTGAAAAGTAAGGAAGCAGGTTACTCAGAGGACTCAAAAACAATGCTTGAGATAGATTTAAAGTCAGAGCGGGAAACTATAAAAAATTATAGGGAAAGAATCCGCCAAGCCGAAAGTGCGGGAGAATACGCACTGTCGGAAAAATTAAGAGGTATTATTGCTCAGGAACAAGACCATGAAATAGATCTCAAGGATGCCCTTGGCCTTCGGTAGCTCATGACATATGACAATACTATCGATGCGGTGAATTTTTTTATAAAAAACTAGAAAATCTAAATCCAATCCATCCGAAATTTCAGATTCATACGTTCCATCTAGGCAAACTTATTGCTATAATATGTCAAGTAAAAGCGTGGCGTGTTCATCATTCTAGTAAATTTGAAGAGTATTCTCTGCTAGTTCCTTGTCACTTAACCGTTAAATGTTATTTGCGAATGAATTTTACAAGAATGACTATTGCCAAAAGTGTCATTAATCCTGATCAGTCAAATAGATTATTTGGCAGAAAGTTAATTATTGGAATAATAATAGTGTTAGTTGCCACTTTAGCTGTGGGCGTCTGGTTCTTTTCTATTTCTAGTTTGGGTCTTGGTATCAGAAATACTGGAAAGTATCTACCGCCAGATTGTTACTCCATAAACGGAAACCAGATATGTCCTCCCCATAAATCGTAAAAGTACACACAATAATTAGTCTACATGTTCTTTCTCGTGGTGTTCGTGTAGCTCCTGATCGGTATTAAATGACTTCCCACAGTCACAAGTGAACAACTTTTCTTCAAACCTTTCAACTCTCTCTATACAGCTGCTGCTGATACAGCTTCTTCTTTTTCTTCTTGTGTTGTTTTCCTCATTTTCTTCTTTCCCTGCTTTTTGTCCTCAATCTGTGTAGTCATTAACCTTTTTGCTACTTTTGGGTTATTCTTCTCAAGCCAATCTCCAAAAGCTTCTTCTTCTTTTAAGCACTTGTCTAATTCTTTGATAGTCTTCTTGTCTGCTTTTAGTAGCTGTAGAGCTTGAATTCCACCTCTGTACATTATGGCTTCGGCTCTTTCTATTATCAAATCGTTTAAAGATTCCCAAACTTCCCTTTCCTTATCCGAACTGCTACTTTCAATCATCATCTTCAATTTGTGCGGTGGTTCAGGTATGGCTAGTCTACCTTTTTCAGATGTAGGTGTCATTCCCGTTCCAAGTACTCTAATTCTCTCGCGTAGTCTCTCCTGTTGCTTTTTAGTTTGGTCAAGATGGTGCAAGATCTTTTGTTTGACTTCTGGCACGATGCATTCAGACAATCTCTTCTCCAGTCTTTCAACAGACGCGTTTTCAAAGGATAATGCAAGGTTTAGTCCAGCGACAGCTATGGCATTTGCTGATGAGTAACTATTATCATCTAATTGACGTGACATTTACTCTAGTTATGTATTACAATGCAAGATTAATAAGAGTTGTATTTATTTACGAGACATTGCAAATATCTTTGATATGGTAAGCCTGCTTGCTCGTGTCTAGCTCTGGATACTAGATTCGTTTCTTGAAGGATAAGTTTTCAGATTTTAGGTACATTACTTCCATTGACAGATTGAGGAGGCAAGAGCTCTGGCAGCGTGCTGTTAAGAGTACTCGATTTGTTTGTGCTATTGGAATTTAGTGTAGTCTCATTAATTGGAACATTTATTGTGGCATTTCCTGTTTGACTCAAGCTGGAATAAGATGCTCCAGTGTTCTGAAATAATAAAAGCACCCAATTGTTTTGAATTGCTTTAACGGGATTGTACTCTATCTTAAAATTAGAACCATTTATCGTTTCTAGTATTGCACCTGTTTGTCCTCTGATCGCATTACCAAAACTTTGGAGCTTTCTAAATGAGACATCTCGAGTGGTGCTCTTTAACAGAGAAGATTTTTGTTTTGCGTCCGAATCTGCTATCTTTGTACCATTACTGTCTAGCAACACGACTCTTTCTTGACCAGTCAAATTAAGTGACTGCAGGATTTTAT
>JAJPIN010000269.1 GCA_021324715.1 Nitrososphaeria archaeon | reverse complement strand
GTTCATATAAGGATTTAATATTAGAACAATTTGGACCCATAGTTCAGTTTGGATAGAATGGCTGCCTGCGGAGTAGTTGGTCGAGGGTTCAAATCCCTCTGGGCCCGAACGATAACGTGTGTTTATTAGGACCTTTCCCTCATAACTATGCGGTTGCAAATACAAACCCCGCATAATCATCAACAAGACGCATATACTCGATTTATGTACGGCATCAAGTCGGATGAAACCAGAAGGTCCTATGTAAGTAAATTAGAATACTTTTTTGATTTTTACAAAATTGAGGGCAAAGACATTAAATTACCTGATTTTACCAAAGCAGACAAAATGTCTAATACTCATAAATCTTTAGTTGTGCTATAATGATTGAATGAATATAAAGCTCGCTAACATAACACTCAGAAAATTTTATAAGAAAAATGAAGGCACCATATCTCTTAATAAAAATCTACTAATTTCAGGCATAGTGGGTTTTATAGTTAGTATTATTGTCGCATACTACTCTGCGAAATATTCCACCGATGATTTCGTAAATTCAGCTTTAACTGTAATAATTGGATTCGTTTCCTCGAAATTTGTTTTTGCTATTCTTTTTCATCTTGATAATAAGAAGAAATATACAAAAAGATTCTCCGGTAAATTGGACCTTCACATGTTAGAACAAGTAGTAACGAAGATGCTATTCGCTGACTCTGTATTTGACCTAATCAATAATGTGTCTCGGTTCCTTATTTTACTAGAATTATTGAAAATTAATTACCAACCAGTGCAAGCTGCAATAATCGCTTCACTCATCGCATCGGCAGGCTCTTATTTAGCAATTAATCTAATTGTAAGACGTATCCACGTGTTTGGTCGAAAAAAGAGAATATTGTAGGGTATTGGGACATATTAGTTAAAATAGCGCAGGGTCCCTCTGCGGTTGTACAGTTAAAATCAGTTACCTAGTTTCCTTGAAATGGTAAATCAGTCCTTTAGATACACCCTATTCGAAGAAAAATTGACGAAAACTTTAGAATCAAAAGATAAAATAAATGAATTATTTACTATTTTGTATAGATATAATCCACCGACAGAACTTGGTACAAACTCTTCCAGCAGGTGCAAATCTGTGATACTGCTCACTCATTATGCGTATACAACTATTATTAACCAAAATTCATCAGATGATGATAGTAGAGTCATACCTCCGAGTCAAGGGTTGATATTCTAGTAGAAGCAAGGTGATGCACAGTTGAATGAAGTTCATTTCCACAGATCTAGCAAATCAAGTTAGGATGGAAGTTTGTCAGTTGACCTATGAATTACTAGTTCTTTCATCAAAATACCTAACTATTGAACAGCTTCATAAAGATGAATTTCCCAATCGTGAAGAATTATTCAAAGCCAAAAACTATCTATAATAATGACGTAAAAATACCAATTATTAGATCCCTAGTACGTGCAAGGTTCGAATCCTGACGGACTTAACGTCCACTGATTCATTATGTAGTGATCTAACATCCATCGTTACTATGATCATATCAGACAGAAAATAATTCCTTCTTAAGTGGTCCCACTTCATTATAGGGACCAAGCAGATAGAAGTCCATCCAAATATTAAGATTTTTCAGGAAGTCAATACCATGAATTAATTAGAGCAAATAAACCTATGTTTGTTAATCTGAGGTTTATTTTTACACACCGATTACTAAATTACTATGACATTATCTTTATGATACTCAAAGATACGCTCTTTTTGATCATCTGAGAACATCAAGTCAAAATCCAATTTGTGGTAAAAGCATAGTTGATTCCACTTTTTGGTTTCATATCCATTTCGTGACAACTTCTCATATTCCATTAGATCTTTAATATTATTAACATGATTGTATAATGACATATCTGCCATGACGACTAGAGTTTTATCTTTACAATAAGATTGAGTTTTATTTACAAATTCCTTTAGACCAAATGCAGCGGGTATCCCCAAATATGGGTTATTAATGACCTTAGCAAAATCTATCAGCACGAGAGAATTGTTCCTTTCATATCTCTTTACATCCGTTCCATTAGTCATCAATAGTTGTCTTACTTGGTCAGTGGTATTATAATATGGAAGAAATAAAATTACGACATCTTTTTGCTCCATGATAAAGTGTATATATTCACTATAAATTTTCATGATTGTTTCTATATTAGGATATAGTACAAGACAATGGTGGCCAAGAGGTAATTTTACTAATTTAAGGACAATATCACTGGAGATATTCTCATATCCATTACTTTTTCTTCTATTTGGATGCTCCACCAAGGGTAAATTAAACAATATGATTAATAAAGGGTTTTAACTGCAAACATCGACCTAATTATTTTACATACGACATCACAAATTTGCAATTATCTCAACCCCCGGCAAATTTAGAATTACTATGCGCCAGACAATTAAAAAGGATTAATTGATACATTGAATAAAGTTACAAATTATTTATAGGAATAATTAATATAGCGTCGGTGAATTCAATTTATTTTGATTCTGAGACGAGTTCTCGAGCTAATAACATAAAGAGTTTGTCTGCAATATTTTCGGGACTTATTGGTTTAAGCGTGAATTCATCTGCACCATAATCTAAAATCTTTGTCTTGTCTGTTTCTTCATCAGCGATTACAAGTATCTTTGTGTCTATATTGCTCCTTTTCACATTAATGATTAGCATCGCATTTCCATCTAGTGCGACTTGTTGACTTATTATAACAACATGCACCTTCTGAGTTCCTAATTCATCAATTTTAGAAAGACATTGTTCAGCTGTTCCGACCTTATAAACTTCACAACCCTTCAGCCATAGCAAGCCTGACAAAATGGTATTGCCGTCTTCATGTTCTTGAGCTATAATAACTCGCGGTTTATCTACACTCAACGTACATCTTTAGGGGATATGCCGGATTAAATATAGCTTATCATAGGGTTAATTATTCCAATAATTTCTGAAATTTTCACTCTACCATACAAGCAGAGAATAAAATATTAGGCTTAATTTATCCACAAGTCCAAGTGAGAATTTAATATAAAAATTTCATGAATTAATGATAATCCGCTATATTAAATTGATAAAGTTTGTTTTAGGTTACATTATTCTTATTAGATACCAGATGATATACACGCTGTGTTGAGCGCATGTGCACAGGAAGAGGTGGCTGATTAGCGTATTGGCTGATAATTCTATCGCCGTAGTGGATGACGAAACCGATCTGGCTTTCATGTTTCGTGACGCACTTGGTCAGATTCCTAAGTTTAATGTATACGCTTTTACAGATCCAATAATGGCTCTTGAACATTTTAAAATGAATATCAATAATTATGTAATCTTACTTTCCGACTTGAGAATGCCCGGCCTTAACGGACTTGAGTTAATAAGAAGAGTAAAGTCATTAAAGCCTTCAACTAGGACATTGCTTATGACTGCATTTGATGTTGATAGGGATAATATATTTCAGAAATATCTTGCTGATAATACGATAAATCGATTTATTCAAAAACCAATTACATTAAAAGATTTATGCTCAGAAGTTACTAATCAAATTCGCCTTTTATCGGATAGGAAGGAAAAAACTAATTATACTATTTGATCGTCTATCGTCCTGTGTTTCACTCATTGTACACACTAGTCCGCAACAAAGGTTAAGTAGCTATGTGATTAGTTTATCTGAAAGAAATTAGAAAATTAAGATTATTTATAACGCACTAGTGATCATGATGCGATAGCTTTGTTAAAATTATTAAGCGACACAAGAATAAATATGGTTTTTTTCTGGTCAATGTGACAAACTATGTAATAGCAAAGTCAGAAACAATGTATAAACCTAAATCAATCAAGCAAAGATCCTAGGCCTTAAATCTGGCAATTGGGTCGTATTAATTTCATTGACTTTAATCTGGTACTTCCCTTAGCAACATTTCAATTTCTTCCTGTGTTGGTTCATCTT
>JAJPIN010000002.1 GCA_021324715.1 Nitrososphaeria archaeon | reverse complement strand
TTTAACTAGTATGTTTATGGTAAAGACTTCGATGAACCCAAAAGGAATAGCTGCAATGATTGCAGCAATTACGTTAGTAGCAGGAATAACGACCACAATAATACCAGCGGCATTCGCCAGTGCAGTCGACGACCAGAAAGACCAACGATGCCTTCCTAGGTCTGAGTTCAATGGAAAAGATAACGCCGGAAACGAGCATTTTAACGGAGACGGATCTTTTGATCAAAGTGGAAATCCACACGATCCTGGAACCCCGAAAGGAAACCCACATGATAGATGTGCAGGTAGCTAGGACAGTATATCCACATGTATCACTAATGGGCAATTGTGTACAATTCTGTAACATGCGCTGAAGTAAATTTTCAGGGCTTCCTACTTTTTTTCTAAAGTAAATATATGTATCTATTCTAAGATACGACCCATAAAACGTTAGAAGCTTGATACCTTAGTGGTAACGAAATCAGAAATCATTGAAGAAATAAACCACTATGCAATACTTCCTTGCGAAAGTACCGCTTTTTTCGTTGATCTCAGTTTCACCTAATAATGATGAAGGCTGGACTATTGCTATTCGGTTGAAGCGTAAGCAGTAGCTGGTTATCTAGCAAGTTATAGAACATGTGATTTCGAATACGATGTTAAGGATACTACTTACCAATCACAGTTATCATGCTGTAAAATTCCCTGTCTTGCTAGTATAGTTTGTTAAAATAATTGGAGGAACTTAAAGAGATAGAGAATCAAAAGCGAGGAACTTGTAAATATCATGAGTTTCCATGGCATTGCATGCAGTCTGGGACCCTTTAGCATAATCTGATGATTGTCTACGATATGTGTAATGTAGTCTCTTAATTTTTCATTCCATATGTTGTACTCTATCCGGTGTTTTTTGAGTATAGACTCTATTTCATAAACTACAGGAGCCCTTACCGAGCCTATGTGTTGGACATATCGTCGAGAAATTTCAACCTCTGCTTTTATCGCAATTAATCCCTGTTGCAGATTAAGAAGACGAAGATGCATCTCCCAAGGGTGTTTGAGTTGTTTTGAAAATCCATTTCCTATCTGAGTTGGTTTTTTATTTTCTAACTTTACTTTTTTAAATCCTTCAGCAAATAATGTCCTGATTAATTCATCTTTTTTTATCTTCACTATGAGACTCAATTGGTCAAATTCTATCTCTTCATGACGAATAAATTCGGTAAGTCCCTTGAGTAAATCTATTCTCCTTGGATAACGAGTTAGGAATTCAGACACTGTTATCAAAAAGATGACAAGAAACATAGTATTAAAAGTATATGCATTATTGAACTATTACTGCATGTAATCCGAAGATAGATTCCTCAGGTAGATGTCAATCCCTGGCTCTACCGCCATATCTTTCATGCTGAGCCTGCGGTCTGTTTTATTGACATCAGCTCCTCTTACGACCACTATAGGTACAGACTCGTTAGCCTCTCCCATAGCAAAGACACCAAGTGTGGCAAGGCAATCTGCTGTTGCTTTAAAAGTGACCCTCAATTTCTTTCCAAACAAGTCTTTTCTACCTCTCAGATCCTCAACAGGCTCAAAACCTGACACACCAATTGCAATCCCAGTGCAGCCAATCCTTGTAGGCATTAGTCTGCTATCTGATATTACAACCCCTGTCCTTATTTGGAGCTTGTCATATAATTTTTTGCGTAAAAGTTTTGCGGACCTGAAAGAATCCTTTGGATAAACTATGACTTTTCCTGGAAGGGAATTAGATTTGTCAATACCTGCATTAGGCGCAATCATACCGTTACTTATTGTCAACAAAAAGCCAGGAATTCCTGAAACAATGTGCTGTGATTCCTGCAAAGTCAGTTGCGCAATTCTCTCATCCATCTTAAATTTTGAAGCTAGATTTTTTGCCTTTCTTGATACTTTCACAGTCTTCAAGTCAACAAGGGAACCTTCGCTCATTGAAACAAACTTGCTTGAGATTACCAAAATGTCGTCCTGTTCGAACGTGAACTTTGACTCGAGAATTGTTCTAAAAAGATCAAATCCGGCGCTTTTTTTTGGGATCTTGATGGGAAAAATTTCCATTTATTTATAAAGATCCCTTTTACAATATTTGTGTTCAGGAAAAATTAATAGAGTCAATAAAGGATTTAGGTTAAGATCTAGAAAATGAATATTACTGAAAAGATAATTGCACGTGCCTCGAAGAGAAATTCGGTTAGCCCTGGTGATGTAGTTTTTGCAGATGTCGACAAATTAATGATACACGACGTTTCTGGTCCAGGCGTGATTAAGGTATTTGAAGAATGGTCTAAGAAAGGAATCCAACTCGAAAATGTGTGGGACCCTGACAGGGTGTGGATATCTGAAGACCACTTTGTTCCTTCAGCAGATAGGATATCTGCAGAAAATATAACAAAGCTCACCCGCTGGGCTGAAAAATATGGAATCAAAAAGCACTTTAAATACGGACTTGGTCAGTACGGAATTTGCCATACTCTTTCTCACGAGGAAGCACTGGTGTTGCCCGGAGAATTCTACGTTGGAGGGGACTCGCATACAAATACCACAGGCGCTCTTGGAGCATTGGCAGTCGGTCTGGGCCACACCGATATTGCATATGCAATGATGCATGGTAGAATCTGGCTAAAGGTTCCAGATACCATTCTGTTCAACTTAATTGGAAGTATACCAGAACATATCATGGCCAAGGATATCATTTTAAAAATAATAAGCGATATTGGAACTGACGGCGCGAATTATAAGGCCATGGAATTTGGCGGAAATGCAGTAAGCAAAATGAGTATGGAAGAAAGATTGACCCTCACAAATATGACCACGGAGGCAGGAGCAAAAAATGGTATAATTGAACCCGACTCTATCACAGACGATTACATCAGGCAAAGAACTTCAGAACCCTACAAACCAATTGTAGGAGATGATGACAGGCATTATGTAGATGAATACACCTACGAAATTGATAAACTCGAGCCGATTGTCGCAAAACCTTACTCGCCACAAAATGCCGCCGTTGCCAGAGAGCTACAGGGTGTCGAAATCAACAAGGCGTATATCGGATCCTGTACTGGAGCTAAATTGCAAGACTTGAGATCCGCTGCTCAAATTTTAAGGGGAAAAAAGGTCAAGATAAGAACTGAAGTCTTGCCTGCTGCTCAATCTATCTATATGAAGGCGATGAAGGAAGGTTTGATTGATATTTTCATGCAAGCAGGTGCAGTTGTAGGCCTCCAACATGCGGTGCCTGTTGTGGCGCACATATGGGTGTATTGGGAAAAGATGAGGTCTGCGTCAGTACTACCAACCGGAATTTCCCAGGAAGGATGGGGCACGTGGAATCCCAAACCTACCTGGCATCGCCTCTGGTTGTTGCTGCGTCGGCAATCAAAGGTAAAATAACCGATCCAAGGGATGTATCGAAATGACATTGAAGGGAATTGTTCATAAATATGGTAAGGATAATATTGATACAGACGTAATCCTGCCTGGTCCTTACCTAAAAATCCACGATCATGATGAGCTGTCAAAACATGCAATGGAAGGCATTGATACCAATTTTGCAAAAAAAGTTTCAAAGGGTGATTTCATTCTAGCTGGAAATAACTTTGGCTGTGGATCAAGTAGAGAACATGCTCCTATAGCTCTATCTCATTGTGGAATCACGGCAGTACTAGCCCCATCGTTTGCACGAATATTTTATCGAAATTGTGTTGACGGTGGATATCTGTTACCACTGGAAATTGACAAGACCGCCTTGGAGCAAATTTCTGACAAAGATACACTACAAATAAATATAGAAAATAACCAAATCAGTGATTTCACTAATGGAAAAAATTTCCCCATTTTCCCATTTCCTCCACTAATAAAGAAAATAATTGATAGCGGTGGCCTCATGTATTATAGAGAATGAAGAAAAAAAAGGGCAAACTAGAAGAAATTATAA
>JAJPIN010000172.1 GCA_021324715.1 Nitrososphaeria archaeon | reverse complement strand
TCACCTACAGAATTCACAATATTGGCCCAACAATCAATTGAGTTTTCATATGAATAATCACCTAGTCCCAGATACAATTCTGGCTTCATACTTTTCATCATGGAGAACGTATTCAAAGCCTCATGTCCACAACCCCAATCTCCAGCAGCTACAAAATTAAAATCAGAATCCTTAACCTTTTCCGCCATAACAGGCACCAAGACAAGCAAAGATGCAAGGAACAAGACAGATAAGCCCACGTACAGTAACGAGATCGACTTGATATTGGGTGAAATCGTTCCCATGAAGAATGTAACGTTTCCATTTTTCATCCAGCTCTACATACTAGCTTTGATGTCAAAAGGATGACCGCACGTGTTTCAATAGATCTAACGTATCTATTCCAATTTCTATAATTACTGGTGAACTATTGTATTCATTTAGAAATTTTGAATCCCTTGCACCTAGCAACTCAATAATCTAATATTTTGACTATATGGGTGCATTAAATTCTATGAGTAAATGCCCTGCATAGAATAAATTTATTTGCAACGGCATTTATAAAACTCAATGGAATTATATATCTTAAGACATGGTGAGGCCGGGCAAAGATCTTCGCAGCCAAGTGATCGAGTAAGGCCATTGACTTCTGCCGGGAAAGCTGAAATATTAGAAATTGCTAAAGCCTTAAAAATAATCGGATTAAAATTTGATCTAATTTTCACCAGCCCGCTCAAAAGGGCATATGAAACCGCAATGATTGTATCGGAAATCTACAAGATTGGTGATAAAGTTCAGACATGGAATGAATTAGCTCCTGAAGGCAAAAGGACTGAGGTATATAGTAAAATATCCAAACTTAAAGAGGATTCTGCAGTACTCATTGTTGGACATCAACCTCTCCTAGGTGAAATAGTAAATGATATTATTCATAAGGGAAAATCAAGTCCTTGTAATTTATTGTTGAAAAAAGGGGGACTAGTGAGAATAAGATTACTGAGCAAGAGTAACATACCCAAAGGTGAGCTTCGATGGGTGTTAAGTCCTAGAATCCTAAGAAATATTCACAAAAAAAATCCAAAATGAATTTTTACAAGACCCTAGTGTATCTCTGAAAAAGTGCCTTATAACATCGGCAACTTTCGTGATGGAGTGACTCGGCTATACATCCTTATGTTGGGTCAAGTTTCATGATGGAATCAATTTTTTTAGCACCAGATAGGGTCAATAGGCCGTCAATATCAAAATCTTCTCCAGTTTTTATCTCCCTTCTGGAGAGTAAGGCCTCGATGGCCAGTCCCGTAGCTAATTTACTGTGAGGCCAAAGTAAGAATTTTGATTGATGATCATTGATTATTTCATTTACATGCCTGTCCAAAATTTCATAATTTCCTGTTTTCTTTGATTCTATTTCTAATTCCATCAGACCATAATCTTTGTACGATGAGTTTAGGCGATAAAAAGTTCTATCTATAGCAAACTCAAATTCTAGCTCGCTAGTACGACTGTTTATTGCGTTAATTATATTTCTTTCAGTCTTTCGTTCTTGAATCTTCACAAATTTAACACTTGTTAGAATATTTTCTGGATCTCCATTAATGAAATTAGCTGAGCTTTCTAACACATGTTCTTCTAAATGAGAACTTAGTTCTTTCATAATTTCCTCAAATGATTCACGGGACCAGATCCGTTCTATCTCCACTCTTTCAGAATGAGATGAAGCAACGCTTTTGAGAACTTTCAGAGTAATCTTAGGTGCCTCTCCCTCACTGGATCTTATCCGTAGGTCAATTTTATGCTTCTTCAAGCTTTTATCCTTGTAATCAAAGTACATATCGGTCATCGTCCGTCTCCCCTTCTTCTCGAAATGGTATCTATTTCTTAGGAACAAGTCGTTTATTATTTTCTCTACTAGTTCATTATCTTTGGCAAGAATTAGGAGGGCTTTTTCGACTTCGGGCAAGTTGTATTTTATTATGATTCTAAATTTATTAACATTTAAACGGTATGTTTCTTAAGGCATCTACGTTATTGTTTAGTGATCGTCCGCATCATCTAATACCTACTACTGTATTATGCAAATTTGTAAATCGCAATGTTTAAAACTAATGAGCGAATAAGAGCTAACTCCAAATCCAATTTGTTAAATCTCTTACCATTCTTGACAAAATTAAGCGAGAACCTTCGAAGGGTACATAATCGAGTCAACAAGTACCTAAAGGATCCCAATGCAAAGCAAATACATGATGCTAGAACTGCTATTAGGAGACTTGATGCTTCTTTTTTGATATTGCCCAAGAATTATAGAAAAGGATCGCCATTATCCGATTACGTTTTAAAATGTAAGGAATTTTTCAAGATAAATAGCGAAATTAGAGACCTTGATATTATTTATACAAAGATACAAAAGTATCCTTCGAATCCCCAAAGGGATAATGTTATTGAAAAGTTGAAAACAACAAGAGAATCGAATTTAGAACACGCAAAGAGCATTGCAGGCTCCCTAAAAAGTACTGACACGAGTAAAATTATAGACAAAATCGATGTAACCGAAAAGGAATTGCAAAAAAGATTTGATAAAATACTTGCAAGATTGATATCAAAGATAGAATCGACCTTTCCCGTGATCCTTACCGATCCGTTGAAAATTGAAGAATTACATGATCTAAGGATTGCTTGCAAAAAGTTAAGGTATTTGTTGGAATTGCTCCCAGACGAACACCAGGGCGCGATAAAAATAAGAAAAACTCTTCAAAAACTCCAGGATATTCTTGGCGCTATTCATGATTATGATTTTACAACAGATTATCTAAAGTCGTCAGCTCAGTCGTCCGAGGAAATACAAGAAATAATTAATTCGGAGAATGAGGAAAGGAGACTAAAATTTGACGAATTCCTGAGGTATTGTAAGAGACGATTAGACATTTCTCCAAATTCATTCTTGATAATGATAAGAAGTCTTAACTAATCTACAATCATTATTGATTGAAATTTATTCATCTGTAGCTCTCTCGCCCAGTTGTCGCGATACGCTGTCTTTGTTCAAGGTATCGAGCTTTGTGCGTTTTCTATTCTTGGATTATTTTATGAACGAATGAGATAACTGTTGATCCCTCACCCACAGCAGAGGCTACACGCTTAATGCTACCACCGCGTACATCGCCAGCTGCGAAAACACCCGGTAGACTGGTTTCAAGCAAGTATGGTTGCCTTTTAAGAGACCAACCTGTGGCGCTCAGGTTTTCAGGCGACAGATCAGAACCAGTTTTTATAAAGCCTTTTGC
>JAJPIN010000258.1 GCA_021324715.1 Nitrososphaeria archaeon | reverse complement strand
CTTAGCAATTAGTCAATTAACTGCTCTTGTGACAGATTGCCAAATTAAAATCTAGGCTGAATTTAAGTTATGAAATCAGAAAAGTCCTATAACTCCAGTATTTTCAAATAAAAAGTCGGGGGGAAGACCATTTTCAAAATAATTTTTAGAGATATTCGGAAGCGGCGATAATATCTGATTTGTGACGCCAAAAGCTAATCCTATCGGAGCTATTCCATACAATGGACCTTTAGTCAACTCATATAGGTTTGATGGCATCCCTTCCTTGTCTACGGTAGTCATTGTTGCAATAACTTGCTGTGCCATACCAATTACTTCTCCGCTACTCGGATCTATAATAGGCGAACCGCTGGAACCTCCCATGGCAATGATATCCGTTTGAATTCCCCATGGGTTGTTACTGTCATCATCGGGCATTAATCCCGCAACACGTCCATATTGAATTATGGGGCGCAACTGGATTCCCATTCCGTCTTCATGTTTATTTCTATACAGAACCAAGGATATTCTTCCACTCGGATAACCACATATTACAATCTCATCGTAAAGTTTCAATTGGGTAGCTTTCTTGATATGTAAGAAATTATCTGAATGACAATCTAGCTTACCTATCCCTATATCTAGGTCTACTGACCCTGTAAATCCCTTAACTTCTTTGACCGGGGGCAATCTGATCGCCTTTATTATGTGATACGTGTTAAACTCTAACTGATTATCTTTTGTGGTAATGTTGAATGCGGAATATATTCCTTCCATACCATTATTCTTTTCCTTATACTGAGCATTATACTTAATACATTGATTAAAAATATGTGCCGAGGTGACAATGTATTCTCCGCCTATGAAAAAACCTGTACCAAAACTACTTATGACATCTTTTGTATCCTTGTTGGCGAGACCTATCGCCACTGTTGCATCCTTAACTACATTGAACTTATCAGCATTGATCATCAAACAGCATACTGTTACGCAATTTAATAACCTTATAGTCTAGAGTTTATGTTTTGAGCATGATTTCGAAGATTTTTTTCACATTAAATACTAGTCTGGCAAAATTAATTCTTTTTCTAAATTAGTCCATCGACACTCTCATGGTATTTTAAAAGTCCAAAACATTAGTAGCTAAAGTAATGTGACATGGAATACACTTATGGACCTTCTCTCTAGATGCGTAGAATTCGTCTAATAATGATATTATCTCTTTAATAAGAAACTTGAGTAGCTATACCACGAAGCTGTCATCAAGTAATAGACGATTTCTAGAATAGTCTACATCAATAGATATTATGACCGGACTCGATTTCGACAATTTTGCCTTTTCTAGTACTTTAGAGAATTCTTGAGCGGATCTAACATTGTATCCTATTGCTCCAAAACTTTCCGCAAGTTTAACAAAATTAGGATTATTGAATTTGGTAAATGCACTCCTGCCAAATTCATATATTTGCTTCAGAGATATCATCCCATAATCATAATCACACCAAACAATTACTATTATAGGTAAACGCAATCTTACCGCAGTTTCTATTTCTTGAACATTCATCAGAAATCCACCGTCACCACACATTGCAACGATTTTATGACTGGGATCTACAAGTTGTGCAGCTATTGCGGCCGGTAGTGCAAATCCCATTGAACAAAAACCATTGGGAACTATGCATGTGTTCGGAGTGTAGGTATTGTATATTTTTGCTATCCAAAGTTTATGTACTCCAACATCGGATATAACCAAATCACTATCATCGAGGGCATCTCTTACGTCGAGCACTAATTTTTCAGGTTTTATTGGATAGGAAATGTCATTCTTGTACCTTTCTAATCTCCAAACGATCTCTGTTTTGATTTTTTTAAATAATTCTGGTGGATCAGAATGTAGAATTCTATATTGTCTTTGTTTTTCTTCTTCTTTCTCTTCTTGTTTCCTTATCTTCTCTATTTCCTCTAAGATAGCATACATAGTATATCCAATATCTGCGGCGATCTCTATTGTTGGAGGATAGTATGTGTCAGACTCAGCGGGTGTAAAATCAATATGAATAATTTTTTTATCCAAACTACAATTCCAATGTTTAGGACTATACTCAACAAGATCATATCCTATTGCGATTACCAAATCAGCTTCTCTCATGGCAATTGAGGCATGATCTGCTTCTCTTATTCCTATTGTATGAAGATGTCGATCCGATTTGTCTGATATAACTCCTTTTGCCATAAATGTATTCATAGAACATATTCCAGTTTTCTCTACAAATTTTCTGACATACAAACTTGGTCTACCTCTTATACATCCATTTCCAACTAAGAGTATGGGGGTTTTTGACTCTAGTATTAGATTAGCTGCTTTTTCTATCAATTCTTTATTTGGTCTTGATCTAAATACTTGTTGAGTTTTTATTGGTTTTATGTCCGAACCCATCTTTGCTATATCCTGAGGAAGTTCAAGATGCACAGCGCCAGCTTTTTCTTCCAATGCGATCTTAAATGCTCTCCTAACAATCTCAGGAATGCTATCAGCGTTACGTATAGACCATCTCCATTTTGTTATCGGTTTGAACATAGCTACGGCATCCATATTCTGATGAGACTCTTTATGCAAGAAATCGGTGTCCGTCTGCCCCGTTATTACTAATATTGGAGATCTGTCCATATTCGCATTGGCCACTCCCGTTGTAAGATTTGTTGCACCCGGTCCTAATGTAGAAAGACACACTCCAACCTTTTGTGTTAGCCTGCCGTACATATCAGCCATAAAAGCAGCCGCTTGCTCATGTCTTACTAAAATAAATTTGATTTTTGAATCTAACAAAGACATCATCAAATCATTAGTTTCTTCTCCTGGTATGCCGAAAATATATTCAACACCTTCAGCTTCCAAACATCTTATAAATAGGTCTGATGCCTTCATCACAATCTCAATCTTCTTGACTCAATGTATTATGAGCCACATTCTATTATATGTACACAAAATATTTATCGTTACAGAAACATCCATTATAATGCTGTCAAATTCATGCCGACCTGTTTTATCTATCAGTCCATCACTCTTGACAATCCCGCTGGAGACAGGTGAAAAGATTTAACTACGTAACCATAATGGGGAGGTTTGAGTAGGCTACAAACGAAATAGTCATTGATTCTAGTGTTTTATATCTTTTTGTTATGTGGGATTTGCCTTGAGTGATTTACATAACAATTTCCTTTAATTTTCTTGTACCTGTTGCCGCAATTTTAAATTAAGAAAAGTCATTAACTTGATCTTTCCTGCTTGGTTATTTCAGGTATGCGTCTCCAGATTGCTAAAATTTGAAGTGGCATGGTTTGATCATACTGGTTCTTCATGTTATAATTTACTCAGATTCTCCTTTAACGGATGAGCCGATTTGTTTATTGCTTGATTGTTTGTTTATCGTTCTCGATTCACTCGTACTGTATAACTGAGTTTTTGTTTTTGATTTTGTGACCTTAAATACTACGGTTAAGGATAAACCTTAGAGAATTGAAAAACGGGTTAGACATTGTAGAAGGTACTACGAGAGCAGTAACGATTTTCTATGTTGTTCCATCGAAGCGATATGAATGGAATAGATACTTAGCACAGCTTGCCAACCATTATTACTGTACTTGTTGTGGAGGTTTTGTCACATAACTCCTTACCTTGGAATATCAAAAGTAAGATTTGACAAAAATCATACCTGCATAGATAGCGCAATTCAGCACCTAATTGACGACGATGGCGTTCATGAGGGCAAACTCGTAACTCGAAAGGATATAGTGTCAAACTTATACAATAGAATTATGTGCAAGGTGATAATACATGGTCCAAACAATACCTGGGACTATGGAGCAGAGATTAAAATAGTCACAATTCATGGTATTGATTATATCAAAACAGACTCAAACCCAATTCCCTGTGATAAGATCGGAAGTCTACCAGAATTTTAGTGTGTTAGGATCATACTATGAAATAATTTTGCATGCGCCCGAACAAATTTATAACATTGGAGCAGAACTACACATATTTCTTAAGGTAGTCTCCGCAACACTCATCCGAACAGAATTCTATAGCACCCTTTACTATACTTGTATATTGTACGCCACTGACCAGTATGTTAGATTCCTTTGTACATGTAGGACATGAGAAATACAAATGCTCATTTTCTATCGCTCGTTCTTTAATAAGTGTTATCAATGATATTACTCAGCAACTTATCGTAAATTAAGACGGCATTCTTAATCCTGAGCGTAACTCTTCAACTATATAGAGTGGCATATGCAAACAGGGAAATGATATATTGTACATTGTATTATACAAGGAGCGAAGGGATTTTAATGGCAACAATTCACCTCTACAAAAGAAATTCCGAGTTTATAGACTTGTCCAATCTAGTTGAAGAACTTAGTAATTTGGGGCTAACTGATACTCTGCAAAAGTACTACAATAAACCACTTCAAAAGGAAGCCAAGAGCATAGTAGCAGGACCAAGCTTTCTGCAAT
>JAJPIN010000031.1 GCA_021324715.1 Nitrososphaeria archaeon | reverse complement strand
TGTTCCTGTTGCGTTAGTAGTAGCATTCATTGCTGTTCCTGTTGCGTTAGTAGTAGCGTTCATTGCTGTGCCTGCCGCGTTAGTAGTAGCATTCATTGCTGTGCCTGCCGCGTTAGTAGTAGCGTTCATTGCTGTGCCTGCCGCGTTAGTAGTAGCGTTCATTGCTGTCCCTGTTATATTCCCTGCGCCAGCAGTGACATTGCCTGCACCAGCAGTTACAGTGCCTACAATTTCACCTAATGGATAAGTCGTTGTCATTATTCGGAAAACGATCTTTCCATCATTTATTGCCTTCACAAAATCTACAATGCCTTTGCCCTGTAGAGGACCTATCAAGTCAGATTTCGTAAAAGTACCACTCGCACTCCCTCCACCTGACTTAAGACCACTTGTAGAGGCTTGCTTAAGTGATACAACATCAGGAGCTCTACCACTTCCCATCTCCTGAGAAATAACTACGCCGCTTACATTGCCTAATCCGCTAGCGCTAACATCATACTTTACATTCTGCCCATTGTCTTGGAGTTCTAATGTAGCCTTTCCTGTGGCATGTGAATTTGATCCTACCGTAGGTTTAAGATCTGCAGAAAATGTACCTGAAATCTGTGCGTTCGCATTGATATTTGAAAGCATAACAATAGCGGTCACTATGAATAGTATTGACAAATACCCTTTACCAATCATGACTTTTTAAAAGAAATACTGCCTTTTAATGGTTTGCAGAATTTTTGATTAATGCCCTCATTGATCAATTATTTATTTTAATCGCACAATAATTAATGAAATTCCGTACTTAAAACTAAATAGCTTTGATTATCGTTACAATGTTACAATTTCGTTTAGACTTTAGCTATTACTTGAGAGAAGTCGCTTAGTCAATTTGAATACGTCAAGCCACATGTCCCACCTTAACCGCTGCGTATGTGTGTTCTGTTGACTAGGGTGATAAGATGCTATCAAATTCCTATCATTCACTCTGTAATTTGCAAGATGATGGAATTTTAATCCCCTTAAATTATTTATCTTGCAATACATGTGGAATGAGATAAGACCTAAGGTTATCACAACCTTCACTTTTTTCAATAATTCAAGTTCACGAATAAGATACTCTGAACAGTTAGCTAACTCTGAATTTAGTGGTTTATTTGAGGGAGGTGCGCACCTAACGCATGAGCTAATGAAAACATTATTCAGAATCAAGCCATCGTCAATTGATGTGCTTTCTTGGCTATTTGAAAAACCAGTTTCGTATAAAGCCCTCATCAGCCACACTCCAGAATGATCACCAGTAAAGAGTCTGCCAGTTCTATTGGCTCCGTGAGCTCCTGGTGCGAGACCGATAATCAGTACATTTCCGTTTATATCTCCAAACCCAGTAACTGGTTTTGCCCAATACACATCATTTGAAAATCGTCTGACCTTATTCTTGCCAACTGTCCTTATGTATGTAACTAATCTTTTACATCGAGTACAACTGACGACATCTCTATTAATACTATCTATAGTAACCAAATTTATCAATCATTATACTTGACATTAGCTAAAATGATTTAACAGTTTATCGACTTTCTAAAATCGAATTATTCTGGTACTGAATCACAAATCAATTTTCCATTTTCGATTTTGACAAACAGATATCGGTTATCTTTGAAAATCAGCGTAATTTCGTCTTTTTGCTCTTCCACATCCAATAATTCCTGTCCTTTGATACCATCAAACTTTGCCATCAAGTTTTTCATCACAATAGACTATATTTATAGTAAGACTAAGTCGGCAAGAGAATGAACAATTCAAAATTTAATAACTTTTACAAATTCAGACTCGGCGCGCAACTCTGAAGGTTCTGTATAAAGATGCCTACCCCAAGAAACTCTTATCGAAATCTGAATATTATTCTCTCCCTTTTTCAACATTTTGCTTTCAAGTATTATATTTTTAGTTATATCGAACAATAGTGATTTTGCTTCCTCTATGGTTAAGGGATAATAAGGAGTCTCTTCTTTTATTATTGAGATCCATACTCGATATGTTAATTTAGGATTTCTTGTCCAGAATAGTACTGCTTTTCTTACAAATTTGATATTTTCAACCGTCTTTTTACAGACCTTTAATTCTAATAGAACTGTAAGTCTAAACCCATTATCATGCTTATCGTATGCTCTCTCCCAATTTTTTTGGGAAAAAATTTCTCTTATCAGTCCATCAATGTTAAATCCTAGACTCAACGTCAAACTATCATTCGACTCAATGCTCTCTTGAGATGTACCAAGTCTAATATTTGAAATAAAACTCCTCTGCAATAAGTTTCGCACATGGTATAATTTATATCTTCAATAAGTAGTTGTCTCTATCATGCAGGCGGAGTTGGAAAGTTATAAATCAAATGAAATCAATTTGAGGGTAAACGAAGATATTTCGATACTATACATTGTTCAACATGAACTGTTAAACGAAAAGGAAGTAGAATTTGCAGGCGTTGTATTGAAACATCAATTAAAGGAGGATTTTAGTTTTAGAATTTTAACAAAGAAATCAAAACCGCTTGATACCTTGCTCAAGGCATTGCAATCCTCATCTAATAATGCAATAAAACTCAAAGATACGATAGAGTCGGCAATAAACAAAGAAAAGAGTCCTGATTCTGCTTGAAATTTTGTCCAAACTGTGAAAGCAGAATGAAACCAAGAATAGAGGAGAATATATTAATTTGTCCAAAGTGCGGTTTTAGAGAAGCAAAAGACGAAATTAGATCAATTCCTTTGATAGATCAAAGTGGAGCTAGCCTTAAAATAATTGAATCAGAGAAAGGGCCAAGTGCTCTGCCAACCACAAGCATTGATTGTCCCAAATGTGGAAACAACTTGGCATTTTGGTGGATGCTTCAAACCAGATCTGCTGATGAAGCTACAACTCAATTCTATAGATGTACTCAATGCAGTCATACATGGAGAAATTATGCTTGATCACTTATTTAGATCAAATCTGTAATTTGATAATTCTTAATTAAACAACAAGTGTGTAAATTATTTCGTAATTATCCAAAATATGTGACTTTATTTTATTTTTTACAAGATATTTCCAAATGTATTCGGCATAGATGTGCTGATTAAAATAGGAATGTTTAAAATCTTTTGGATCTGCCTCTTGATTGATACATTTGGTATTTCTCGCAAAAACAAAAACACCGGATGAATGGAAAGCAGTAACTTCAGCAATATCTACATTAGTAGACGAGGCTACGTTTGAGGCAACCGTAGAAGGCTTATCGTTCAGGGGAATGGATCCTTCTCACGTTGCGTTAATTGATATTAGTTGGCCAAACTCTGCTTTTGATGGGTATGAGTGCGATTCGGCATTAAAATTTGGAGTTAGAATTGATGAATTTTCTAGATTGATGAAAAGAGCTGATAAAAAAGATGCAGTAGAAGTCTCAATTGAAGAGAACAGTATGCTTCGTATCAAGATCCTAAATGGCTACAAGAGAGATTATAGAATGCGATTAATAGAAAGTACCGGTGGGTCTACTCCCTTGCCAAAACTTAATTTCAATTCCAAAGTTATATTGACTCCAGCTTCGTTTGATAAGATACTGTCCGATATTGAGGTAGTTTCAGAATACATTTCAATCGGATCTGAAGACAAGAAAATTACCTTTTCTGGTAAAAGTGACTATGGAGAAGCTGATATTGTTATTGATGATGGAAGCGAAGGCCTCGAAGAATTACAGGTTAAAGATAAAAGCAAGGCAACGTATAGTCTAGATTATCTATCAAAAATTACAAAAGCCATAAGCGCCTCTGGTGGTTCCTTAGTATTGGAATATTCTACAAAGATGCCATTAAGGCTGGAATTTAGGGTTGCGAATGTAGGTAGAATTCATTTCTATTTGGCTCCCAGAGTACAGGACTAATCTTATCAATAGTAAATCATCAAGGATTAAATATTAAAGTATACTAATGAACTAGATAATGAAATTCCATACAACTTACCACATTCTCTTAAGTATTCTTGTCATAAGAGAAGGTTTTCAAATTTTGTTATATGTGTAAAAATATTTCACCATTTTTTTCAGATAATTGAAATAGTAACAGATTATCTGATTTTGTCCAGTTCGGATTTTGTTCGTTCCACTTACTAGGAATGTGTATCAATTTCCCACTATTCAAATCGTATTCAAAATCATGCATATAACATACTATCTTTGTTTCTTTTATTTCGCTTTTGGAAAGAGAGGCACCCCTATGAGGACACGAATTATCGAAGGCAAATAATTGATTATTAGATCTGCACACGAGGATCTTACTATCTCGGACAGTTATCACTTTTATTGAATTATTCGGAAGCTCATCACTTTTGCATACCTTATATTCCATTATTGAATGCCATACTATCTCAATTCTATAAATTCATTATTAATGTAATAATGGCTAGTTTTACTGTAGCTATGTTGGATAGTACAATATCATTATAAAGATCGTGTGTCGTAAATACACAATTGAAGTATTCTAGGATTAGTGAAATCAAAAAAGATGAATTTCTGGGTAAAGAAATCAAAATAAGAGGTTGGGTACATAGATTACGTAAACAAAAAGATAAATCATTTATAATAATTAGAGACGATCGCGGGGGAATAATTCAATGCGTGCTTCCCAGTACAAGCGTGCAGGACCTTACTATAGAATCTTCTTTGGAGATCCGAGGCATTCTATTCAAAGACGATAGAGCAAAGGAAGGTGGATATGAAATTAGAGGGGTTGAAATAATTATTTATAATTTAGCGAACAATGATTTTCCAATCGGAGAATATCAAAGTACAGAATTATTATTGGATTATAGACACTTGACTCTGCGTACTAGAAGGATGATCAATATGGCGAAGATAAGGGCAACAATTCTTGAAAAGTTGCGGAATTGGTTTGTTGAGAATGATTGGATTGAAGTAACAGCACCCACTTTAGTCAAAAGTGCGGTAGAAGGTGGTTCAACTCTTTTCCCTGTAAAATATTTTAAAGAAGAGGCATTTTTATCCCAGAGTGCTCAACTTTACCTGGAGGCCCTAATATTCTCATTAGGGCCAGTTTGGACGATTGGTCCGTCCTTTAGAGCTGAAAAATCAAGGACAATAAGACATCTTGCAGAATATTTGCATCTGGAGGCAGAGGCCCCTTGGATAACAATGAATGATCTGTTTACAATCCAAGAGAAATTACTAATAAATTCGGTTCAAAATGTAACCAAGGAAAGAATTGAGGAGCTGAAATTTTTAAATCGAGATGTACTGGCTTTCAATCAAATAGAAGAACCGTTTGACAAATTGAGCTACGGTCAGGCAATTGACATTCTTCGTTCAAATGATATCAAAATTCAAGATGGAGAAATGACAAGAAAAATTGAGTGGGGCGACGATTTGAATTTAGACTCTGAAAAAGTACTTACAAATGATCGCAGTAATCCTGTTTTCGTATACGGGTATCCGCTCGAAGTTAAACCATTCTATGTAAAGGAGGACCCAGAAAGCCAAGGAATAGCTCTAACTGCTGATTTACTCTTACCTAATGGATTTGGGGAGGTAAGCAGCGGCGGTATGAGGGAGGAAAACATAACAGTACTGAAAACCAGGATTAAAAAAGAAGGTCTAGACATGAATTCTTATTCATGGTACCTGGACCTTAGAAAATACGGATCCGTGCCCCATGGAGGTTTTGGTTTAGGTATTGAAAGATTGGTCAGATGGATAATTAATTTGGAAGACATTAAGGAATGTGTACTCTTTCCAAGAACAATGGCTAGGCTTAATCCTTGACATCTTATAAGCACCCATAATTCAATTTTTTCGAAAAAGTGCAATCTAAGATTATAAAGGTATCACAATCTATAATTATAGCCACAGAATTGCATCATCTTTTTATATGTCATTCACTTCCAATTTGTTATGCCAAAGGCATTTGTTCTAATGAATGCTGAATTAGGTAGTGAGGATTCTATAGTAAGCGAGCTGAAAAGTATTGATGGTGTAAAGGAAATCTATCAAGTTTATGGAGTATACGATATTGTAGCACAAGTTGAATCAGAAACAATGGAAAAAGTCAAAGAGACAATTACGTGGAAACTACGAAAATTAAATGGTGTAAAGTCCACATTAACCATGATCGTAATGGAATGACAAACAATTCATAATTTATTCACTTTTTCAGATGCAATTAAATTCTGTCTTCCTCTAGCCAGAGCATCCCACTCCTACAACAATATCTGAAAATATTTGAGAGAATAGTACAAATAATTTTGATTT
>JAJPIN010000204.1 GCA_021324715.1 Nitrososphaeria archaeon | reverse complement strand
GATAATACGTCAAAGTCTAAATGGCTATTTAAAAATGTAGTAAAGGGAATAGCAGACTATGGAAATTGTATTGGTATACCAACCGTAGGAGGGGATATTGAATTTGACGAATCATTTAGGGATTATTGTCTGGTTGACGTGGCGGCAATAGGTCTGGGCAAAAGAGATGAAATTATTTCTAATCATGCAGAGGAGGACGACTTAATAGTACTAGCGGGTAATGGAACTGGTAAAGATGGAATTAGAGGGGCATCTTTTGCTTCAAAATTGCTCGATGATGAAGATAGGTCAGCAGTTCAAATCCCCGATCCGTTTTTGGAAAAATTATTAATAGAAGCTACGATTGAAGCCACTAATAGCAAATGTATTAATGCAATAAAGGATTTAGGGGGCGGAGGTCTCTCGTGTTGTCTCTCTGAATTGTCCCATCTCGTTGAGAAAGGCTTTGAAATTGAGTTATCTAAAATTCATACAAAAGTAGACGATTTATCTCCAAATGAAATAATGATTTCAGAGTCGCAAGAAAGAATGGTCTACATCATCAATAGGAACAGACTTTCTAGATTCCAGGAGATATTCAACAAATATAGTATAACGCATTCCATAATTGGTAAAGTACATGGACAGGATAATCTCAAAATCCATTTTCAAGGCAAGTTAATAGCTAATATCCCAAGTAGCTTAATGGTTAATGCACCGCTTTGCAATAGAAAATCAATGAAACCCGATTACCTGAAAGTGTTAAAACAGAGGATGAATGTGGATAAGATAATCGATTATAACAGCGTTCTGTTACGTTTACTAGCCAATCCAAATATTGGTAATAAAAGGTGGGTTTACCAACAATACGACCACGAGGTGGGATTGAGAACTGTTATAAAACCCGGCGCAAACGCATCAGTTATCAAAATAAACGACAATAAATTTATCTCTATAAAATTGGATGGAAATTCCAAGCATTGTTATCTTGATCCTTATTATGGAACACTAGGTTGTTTATCTGAAGCATGCAGAAATGTTGTTTGTACTGGCGCCAGACCTGTAGGAATTATAGATCATTTGCAATTTGGGAGTCCTGAAAATCCCCAAATATATTGGACTTTCTTGAAATCAATAAAAGCCATTATAAATTTCTGTAAATATATGAAAATCCCAGTGGTAGGTGGAAAGGTCAGTTTTTATAATGAAACAATGAATTCGCCAATTAAACCATCACCGGTTATTGGTACTATTGGTTTGATTAAGGATCGATCTTATATTACGAATAATGTTCCTATCAATGGGGACTCAGTATTTATTTTGGGTCAATCAAGTGAAGAAATGGCGGGAACCGAATATTGCAGCCTAATTGGACATACTGAATACGGAAATGTACCGAAGGTAGATTTAGAGACTGATAGAAAAAATAACTTGGCAATATTAGACCTGATCCAAAATGGATTGATTGATTTCGTGCACGACTGTTCAAAAGGCGGAATTGGAACCGCATTAGCTGAACTTGCTATTTCCGGAAACGTGGGAATTGAGATTGATTTGCAAAAAATTCCAAATAGTTGTTCGCGTCATGACTTCTTACTCTTTTCTGAGACTCATTCTAGATTCATAATCGGAACTAGGAATACAAACAGTGTAAAGAAGTTGTTGAGAAGGAAAGGATGCATATTTTCTGAAATAGGCAAGGTTGATACGATTGAAATTTTGAATTTTCACTATTCTGGTGAAGATATAATAAATCTGTCAGTCAAAGATCTAAATCGCAGTTACAATACAATGAATCAATTAATGGATTAATCTTGATCACTAATTGTGTGGGGCAAATTTTAATTAAATCCATCTAGAAGTTATTACCAATGGTACATGAGAATTGTGGCGTTGTCGGTTTTTATTCCCTGGATGGCCATAATGTGATACCTTATGTAATCGATTCTCTGAGAGCCCTCCAACACCGGGGTCAAGAATCTTGGGGCTTCGCTATTCCTTCAAAAGCCCCGTACAAAAGCTTAGGTCTGGTTTCTGCTACAAGAAGTTTTAGAAGCATCATTAGTAAATTCAGTTCTCATGCAGCTATTGGCCACGTCAGATATTCTACCACTGGCAAAAGTAACTTGGACAATGCACAACCATTGAGGATAAAAGATCTTTGCATAGCACACAATGGAACCATTGCCAATGTAGAAGAATTATCAAATATGGTCGGCGGATGCACTTTTTCCCCCCAGACAATGACTGATACTCTCCTTGCGGCACAAAGATTAATGATGCATCTTGAAAAGAATGATAATATGATTGAAGCCTTGCGCGTATTAAAGGAGGAGATGATAGGTTCTTTTTGTTTTACACTTCTGACTGATGACGGATCTGTTTATGCGGTCCGTGATACACGCGGTTTCAGACCATTAGTTCTGGGACATATTGAAGATTCAAATACATATATGATATCGTCTGAATCATGTGCTATTGATACTGTAGGCGGTAAGATTCTTGGAGACATTCAGCCTGGTGAATTATTAAAACTTAGCCTAAAAGGAATAGAAAGGCAACAGTTTTCCACTACCGAGTATCATTCACATTGTGCTTTTGAATTTACTTACTTTGCCCATCCAAGCAGTATCATTGAAGGAGTTAATGTATATGAAGCAAGAAAAAGAATGGGCCATTACTTGGCAAAAAAATATCCAGTGCATGATGCTGATGTAGTTATTCCCGTCCCAGATTCAGCTAGACCCGCCGCATTAGGATATGCTGAAGAATTAGGAATCCATTTTGAAGAGGGTTTATTGAAAGACAGATATAGAAAAAAAGGTGCCATGAGAAGCTTTATTGAACCTTACCATGGTGAACGGATTGAAATTAACAAGGGCATTATTCCAATACCTGAAGTTATTCGAGGAAAAAACGTAGTTGTAATCGATGACAGTATAGTCAGAGGTACAAGTTCACAATCTATTATTAAAATTCTGCGATCGGCGGGCGCATCAAAAATTTCACTCGTAGTTACATTCCCACCAATAAAATATCCATGCTATGCAGGAATTGACTTTCCATCGCAAGATGAGCTTTTGGCATTTCAGAACCAAGAGCATGGGAATAGCGATATCGAATCTGAAGTGGCAAGGAGCATTGGCGCGGACAAAGTAATTTACAATGATTCTATTACCTTGGCTCAGGCAATCGGTATTGATGAAAAGGAAATGTGTTTTTCTTGTTCCACTGGAAGTTACAAGCCACTAGGCATAAAGCCAGTTTTCAAAACTCGTGCAGAAATAAAGGGGGATATTAAGAATTAATTTTAAGTGATTTAAAATGCAGACTATAATATCTCGAATCCCGGAGTCTTTTGCTAAACTACTTAAATATTTGAATATTCAACTAATTTAAATTGAAGAGACTAAACGTTATTTTTATTTGCATTACAGGAGTTGCTTCTGTATCATTTCTTTCTTATCTAATTATTCAATACTATCAGCGTCCAGACTATTCTTTGCAGGTCGATGCCATGAGGGAAGATCAATCGCTATTTACTGACAGCAGGATTATTTTGACTAATGCGGGAAAACAACCAATTACTCATGTTGTTGTCGACTATGGCAATAAAAAGGAAACAATACAATCTATTAATCCTGGTGAAAAAGTATCACTGTCACCACCCGAGGGCAGTAACTTGAATCTTGTCAGGATCGTAGCAGACAATGGTATAAACATATCTGCAGGGTACAGAACGCCTATCAAAATGCCCGGCATGATGGGTTCATGAGAGTGACAGCCTAACTTTCTAACTCTAACTGCGAATAAACGTAGTTCACCATTCAATAGCTTTGCATCTGTAACAAGTATCGAAGGAATAAATGAAATCATGACATTAAAATTACCGGACGCTAATTTCTTTTTATTGAAAAATACAGTATTCAAAAGATTATGTCAAGAGATTATTAAACTTGATTCATCAATCAGATCTGCAGGCATTACAAATGAAGATGGTGTCATATTACATATTAGTCATCGAAAAGGTATCAAGCCTTTACTCTCTTCCGAAGAGAGAGCTCAATACGCCATTACTGCAGCTACTAGACAATTTACCAGACTTAGGTGGGAGGTATTATTGGGCAAGATTCAATACGCAAGTTCTCATTATTCAAAGATTATCCGAGCTACCATACCTATAACTGATGAGAATAGAAAGTTATCATTTGTTATAATACTATCTCTTGATCCCGGAACAGATAATTTTCATGAAGTAATAGTCGAAAAGATAATTCCATTAATTAAGGAAAAAAAATCTGACTTGGCGAAATCTTAAATTTATAAAAGGATCCTACCTTGTTTTCTTATTTTGCAGAAAAGCCACCGTCAACAGTCAGGGTTGTTCCAGTAATCCAATTTGCATCATCCGAACATAGATAAACAACTGCCCCAGAAATGTCATTGGTATTTCCTATTCTCCTTAAGGGAAATGAAGATTCTAACAGTTCTTTAGATTTCTCATCTTGCAAATAAGGTTCTATCATGGGACTCCTAATTGTCGATGGTACAATACAATTGCACCTAATACCAAATGGTCCATATTCAACTGCTATACTTTTTGTGAACATTATGATACCAGCTTTAGTAGCACCATAAATTGATAGAGGGACATTCGGAATAGCACGTATCCCCAATAACGAAGAAATATTAACAATATTTCCAGTTTTTTTTCCCATTATTATTGGCAAAACAGCCTTAGTCATCTGAAACGTGCCTTTCAAGTTCGTAGAAATTAGTGCATCCCATTGATCTTCACTCATTAGGTGAAATGAAATTGGATCATTAATGACTCCAGCATTATTTACAAGAATATCCACCGTGTCGAATAATGATATTGTCTGTTCGATAACATTAAGCACTTCAGCTTCCTTAGTTATGTCCGCACTTACAGCGAGCAAATTGTTACTTTTATCATAATCAGAGACAATCTTCGACAATTTTGACCGATCTCTTCCAACCAGGGTCACCTTACACCCTTCATCAACAAGGCGCTCAGTGGTAGATTTACCGACTCCTCCACCAGCACCTGTTACAATGGCAACTTTTCCTTTAAGACTCATATCATTTAATACAGCTATAAACTTTTAAAGTTTAAAGGTATATAGATACTTTTAATTTCTAATAAAATTTGTATTCTATCGATGAAAAATGCCCCTGACAAATCTCGACTCTCCCCTAATGAAATAACATTGGGGATCATAGGAGGAGGACAACTTGGTAAGATGATGGGATTAGAAGCTCGAAGAATGTCAATAAATCTTGCTTATTTAGATCCAGAAATTAATTGTCCTGCTTCAACTATCTCAGATCAAATGATTGTTAGTGATTTTAAGGATGAAGAAGCGATTATTGAGCTCGCAAAGAAATCTGATGTGTTGACCTATGAAATTGAGCTTGCAAATTCTTCAGTACTAAAAGGTTTAGAATCAAGAGGGTATGTAGTTCATCCAGCTTCTCAGGTGTTATACACTATTCAAAATAAGATTAGACAAAAGAAATTCCTAAGAGACAATCGAATTCCAGTTCCAGATTTTGAGGAAGTTATATCAATTGAGCAAGCAAAAAAAATTGGCAAAGAATTTTGTTATCCATTGGTGTTAAAGGCGTGCGAAGATTCCTATGATGGAAGAGGGAATTTCCTGATAAATTCTCCTAGTGATGTAGAAAGAGGTATTCAGTATTTTAAGGGAAGAAGATGCATGATAGAAAAATTCATTCATTTTTCCAAAGAGTTATCTGTCATGGTTGCTCGGAACTTTCAGGGGCAGATTGTATCCTTTCCCGTAGTACAAAACATTCACATAAACAATATTCTTGATACTACTATAGCCCCAGCAGACATCAATCGCGCAGTGGAATCAGAAGCTAAGTTGATAGCAGAAAAAGTTGTCCAATCCCTGAGGGGTGTAGGAGTATTTGGTATCGAAATGTTTCTCGAATGCAATGAATTATTGATAAATGAAATAGCGCCCAGACCACATAACTCCGGTCATTATTCAATAGAGGCATGTAGTATTTCCCAATTTGAAGAACACATCCGTGCCATACTTGGCCTTCCTTTGATAAAACCTAGATTGATGACTCCTGCAGTCATGAAGAACATTTTAGGAATACCTAACTACGTTGGAGCATATTCTTTTAAAGGAATTGATAAAGCACTCAGTATCCCCGGTCTTAAGCTGCACTTCTATGGAAAAAAGTTTACAAAACCTCAACGAAAATTGGGCCATTTTACGATAACTGCGGAAAAAATAGAGGAAGCATTATCTAGAGCTAAGACAGTAGGAAACTTGTTAAGAGTAGTAAAACAACGTGGAAGCAAATAACAAAACTAAACCACTTGTCGGAATAATTATGGGGAGTGACTCGGATCTAAAGGTTATGACACATGCGTCTGAATTTCTGGAAAAAATTCATGTTCCCTATGAAATGGAAATTGTTTCAGCTCATAGAACTCCTGAGCTGATGTTTGACTATGCAAAAACCGCAAAAAAGAGGGGATTAAAGGTAATAATTGCGGGCGCTGGTGGATCAGCACACCTACCCGGAATGATTGCATCCCTCACTACATTACCAGTAATAGGTGTCCCGATAGAGAGTCATAATCTAAAAGGAATGGATTCTCTTCTATCAATTGTGCAGATGCCAAGTGGAATTCCAGTGGCATGTGTAGCGATTAATGGTTCCTTAAATGCGGCTATTCTAGCATCCTTAATATTGGCATTAGGTTCGAAGAGTATATCATCGGATGTTGAAGAATATAGGAAAAATTTGTACCATAGTGTGATCAGAAAGAGAGAACGTTTGAGAAGAAAGTAAAGTAAATTACAAAAGTTTGAATGATATATTCTTACAAAATAATTAACGTGATGATATATAACGCTGCGGTAATTGCAAGTGAAACTTTTGTGATATTCATAGACTTGTTTAATGCAGTAGCATAATTATCGAATTGATCTTTTCCCATTAATTTTATTTGCGAGTATGAGTCCAGAAAAGAAAAAGTTGATGGAGTGGTATTGGTCAATGCCTTCTGAGAAATCTCCCTAAAAGCTCTGATAATATCTCCATAACTAGTAACCTTACCCAATGCATAATATCCCAAACGAGTTCTTTTTCCTGAACTAAAATGCGTGTCTGATGAACAGATTTCTAACATGTTGAGTCCTTGTTGATTTAATTCACTGAGAATTCTTTCTCTTAATCCAATAACGAGATTGTTCGAATCGGACCAACCAATAAAATGATTGTTATTGTTGATCTGAAAATTGACAACGCCAATCCCAGCTCCACCTAATTCGATAAATTTAAAGTCTGACGATAAAGAGTTGGCGTATCCAACCTTATACGAATAATGTTGGCGATCCTTTAGTTCTTTTAAAGAGGATAATGCAAGATCACAAATAATTACCTCTTCTTCTGACGATATCTTATTTCCTAGGGCATTATGTGCATCGACGATCAATATATCAGTGAACCCTAATTCTTTGACGTATGTCTCTATTTTTTCCTGAATTGAATATGGCAAATCTTCCATGCCACTATCTTTTGAAATGATCATGACCACGCTAGTTTTAAAACTCAGGCAAGTCAACGTGAATTCATGAGATTTGATTTGTAATGGCAAAGTACACTCAGTGCCCCTATTTCCAATAACTGAATCATTTAGTGATTCAAGATAGTTATTTACCTCTGACATTGTAGGCAAATTTAGCGAATGGTCTGATATACTGTGTAGAACTATTGCAGTTTTTTCATAGAAGTTGAATAGTTTATGAGGGAGATTACTCCCTCCTATAGGATTAAATGGTCCAGGATGAATATCAGGCAATACAACAAATACCTGTTCCTTGTTTTCTCTTTCAAATTTAATAATCTTGGTTCTTATTCGACCTACTCTGGATTTTGATTCAAATATTTCTTCAATCTTTTCTTGCTTGTTTTCCGTCCATGCAGATAAAAATGCCTGCAATATTTTGAAAGTACTTTTTAAATTAGGAAACCCCGCTCTGTCGGCTAATACGGACCATACTATCCCAATCGTAAAGATAAGAGAACCCATAATTATCTCACTAACATAGTTTTGCCCAATAAGTGGAGCGCCATATGGTAAAAGATTAGTAAAAAAAATAGAGGGTAAAATGAATGAGATTATTACAGATCTAAACATTCTTGATCCAAAAACTGAAACATAGATACCGTAACGAAGTCCACTTGCGGTAAACATTCCTACTAGACCATAATTAATGATATCTGTATTTTTACTGAAAATTAGGTTAGTTAACAGTCCTAATAAAATAGTGATTAACCAGAGAGAGCTTGAAAAAGCTGCAACATGAATGACTTTCGATATTTTATTCGTAGGAGTTCCCTTTAGTAGAAATAGATCGAGAAAAAATCCTCCTACTGTAATACCGATACCTAAAGTTAAATGTATTAATAATTCTGTTAAATGAGCATAAGAACTATGATTAAGTCCTATTATTCCTAATGACGCAATTATTGATATAGCTGCTGAGGTTTTGTACGAAGATGGATTTAGAAGTGTAAAATACCATCTTCTGTGAATGTCAGTTACACTATCTTCACTAATCAATTAATACATGCAAGATTATTCTATACTGGAAACACGATTCTAATAATGATTGAAATTCCTATTAGTGCACCAGTAATTCCTAGTATAACTTCTGGTTTTACTTTTACACCACGTGTTTCATCTTCAAAAAACCTTAACAGTCCTGCGCTAGATGCAGGCAATGGTGCATTTTTTTTCTTTCCTTCGCCCAATGTAAATGCTATTCGTGATTCATCTCTTAAATACATTCCGCTTTGTTCAGTCATAATATTAGAATGTCTTATGGTTCATTTGAGAAATCTAATCTTTTCTAATATTTTGACATAATTGTCAATGACTCTCAATCTTTGTTCTTCCACATCTAGATTTTTATCCGACCCAATACTCATTATTAATTCTAATAGCCTTTCTCTTATTTTGTCACTCATCTCAAAATCTGACCGGATCCTCTTGTCAAGACTTTTTGTTGTTCTTGAATCTTGTACATTGGTGATGTTCCCACAAATAATACATGTGATATCATCATTTTTTTTTATTTGGACACCATTACATTTTTTGCACGATTCGGCAAGAAGAGTACCTCCATTAAGCAAGGATTCTGTAGCGTGTTTTAGATTCTCTTTGTATCTATCGCCAAATTGGGACATATTCTTCGTATGATCTTTCTCATCAAGTAAATTAAAGTCTTGTTACCTTGTTGTACTAATGCTATTTCGTTAGCCAAAAATAATTTCATATCAATTATTGTGCACCGGGCAAGGCTTAATAATGAGAATACATCAATTGAAATTAATTTTAATATGGCGGTGATTTGCAAAAAATGTGGACTACCAAACGACCTTTGCGCATGTGGCGAGCTGGATAAAGAAGAAACCAGAATTGTAATAAGACTTGAAACAAGACGTTTTTCCAAAACAACAACTATGATTGAAGGCATTGATCCTAAATTGAGCGATATACATCACATAGTCAAAGAATTAAAAAGTAAACTAGCTTGTGGCGGAACTGCAAAAGATGGGTTTATAATGCTACAAGGGGACCACAGAGAAGATGTAAAATCCTACCTGGTAAAGTATGGGTTCACGGAATCTGCGATAGAAGTACAATAGTCGTTTTTTAAGACTGATAAGTTATGTAATTCAATAAGACACACAGAATCATGACATAAGTTGGACTAAAAAAATAAAACAAAAAATATGAAATTAGTGATTGAGTTTTTTAAATTACCAGTGATGTTTTTCGTCAGGAATAAGACCTATCTGTCCTGATTCAAAATATTTGTCCAGCTCTTGTACCCATTTTTCTTTCGCAGAACCTCCACCGAGACCTTTTTTTCTCAACCAGAAAGCTATTGCTGCCAGTAGGAACACTGCAAACATCATTGTTCCAAAAATGTAGACCATTACATCGTAAAATAAAGGATCGTACGATGGACCGATTTGACCAATTAGACTGTGTACTGCACTTCCAATCGTTGCAACAAGCCCTTCAATTCCGCTCATTATCTATTAGCACATTAATTCTATGATATATACATTTTGGTAAGTCAGTTCAAACTCGGTCCCAAAATAAATCCAATTTTCTAGCGGATACGAAAATCGAAATTATCCAAATAACGTATCCATCTCAATTTCATGATCTATGATCAAAATGCGTTGGTAGAAACTATCAAACCTTAATTAGTTAATTGAGTTAAGAACAAAAAAATAGTAGTAGAGCTCTATGCTTTTACTGGTTTTTTGCCTCTGCTCATCACAAAGAATGCGGCAGCAACTGCACCAAATATTGCGACCAATGCAGCAGTATAGATTGCAGCTTCACCAATATTCTTTCCAAAGAAAGGTGTTCCAGAACCATATGCGCCTGCTTGTTGAGCATTGGCTACCTTCTCTTTTGCCAGTTTGAGTTGTTCCTCGACACTAAGTGCTCCAGGGGAAGTTTGACCCGTGGTGTACTGAGCGCTTGCAGTTTGATACACGGTTAACGCTAAAGGTCCCATTGCAATTAGTATGGTTGCTACTGTAACGACTGTAAGTGAGTTCATACTAAATTTTTAGTTTCGAATCCAAATATTTAACTTTATTGGTGCTCAAAATGTTTCAAGTAGGATTTTTTCATATTATAATTATTAAAATTAGGAATTTCTAGTTCGTTTATTAATAAGTAACATTTAAGATGCTCGTT
>JAJPIN010000104.1 GCA_021324715.1 Nitrososphaeria archaeon | reverse complement strand
TGTCATGAAATTGAATCGGATGGGTTTAAAACGTCCAACTTATTTATTTAAGACATAAAATTAATCGTGGAACCTGGAACTTGCATGGGTGCAAGGAAGATAAATATCTGTATCACATTGGCGGAAGGAATGGAACCTATTATTTCGGATCAACTAAAACTAACTTGTGAAAAATACCATTATATTCAGTCCAGGCAATCCATAATTTATTTCCTGCATCAAAAATCAAAGGGTCAGTGTAAATTCCTGCGTTCTCGGTATTCATTTTTTTTTCTGTAACAAATGACCCTGAAGTGCTGCTACTCCGCAACAAGATTGAATTCGTATTTGTGTCATCGCTCCAAGCAATAAAAATCCGATTGTTACTGACTAGTAGTAATGGAGACACAGAATTTCCCTTATTGTGGCTTATATTTATTACCTTGCCAGCTTTGTCGTTTGCATCAATTTTTCTTAGCATAACATCAAAATTTTTATAATTATCTAGTGTGTCAGACCAGACTACATAAAGATCGGTGTCTACAAGCTGACCTTGCGCAAATCGAGAAATTCCAGAAGAATTGCTAATGTTTATTGCTTGATTGAATGATTTTCCAAAATCATTACTTACCGCAACAAATATCTCTGAATTACCTGCTCCGATTTTCGCCTGTTCCCATAACATGTAAACATTCTTACCTTCCAACGTCGTGAAGACAGTTGGATTTATAGCATTGATTTCTTCCTGGCTTTCCGCATTGCGAGCTAAATCCTGTGACTCCTCAAAAGAGGTTGCATTTGCAATATTTTTATCAAATTGAGTATGTCTTATTGATTTGCTGTAAGAAGACATCATATTGCTTAAATTTCTTGGATTTGTAAAATTACCGCCATGATCCAAGCTCTTTGTAAATTCTATGGTACATATAGGCTCGTCAAGTTTAATATCACATTCGGTCCATACTATGTATATTATAGAACCATCTTGATTTGTCGCAATATGTGGATCGAGTGAATCATCGTTGTTATTGCTTAAATCTATGATATCATTAAAGGAATCACCATGATCCACGCTTCTTCTAAAAAAAATATCCTTATTTGTAGAAGAAGTATTTTCATTTGCTGCCCATGCGACCATTACATTTTTACCACTTGCTATTAAATCATGCAAGTGCACATTACCAGTAATATTACTCAAGTCAATCACATTGTCAAAGTTTTTGCCATAATCTTCACTTTTGCGAAATAACAAGTCCCAGCGGCCAGATTGTTTATCTTCCCAGGCAATGTAAACATTATTTTTGCTACTTGTTAATTTTATTATGTTTGAAATTCCAGTATTATTACTCAAGTTCACAATATCAGAAAATAAACTTGATCTGTTATCGATTCTCTTAAACATTATATCGCTGTTGCGCGAATTGACATTACTTACCCAGGATGCATAGATATGACTATTAGAAACTGAGATCTGGGGATTTATTGAATCAAAACTAACGTTACTAAGTATCCTAGTAAAGCCTTCAATTGCAACAGATTGAGAATCAAATGCGATTTCAATAAAATATACTGAAATTACAATAAATGATAGAAGTATTTCCTTTAGCGGTAAATGTTTAATTCGGGAATTGCTTATTTTAGAAAACATTAAACTGATATTCCAAAGTACTGTCAGCCAATTATCTGATATCCTTTTATTTTTGGACATATGATCTTGTTTTTAGTTTAATCAAATTAAAAATCGTACTGCAGTTTTTATAATCGATGATATCGCATTTTTTGCAGAATATATAAAAAGCTACTATAATTTCATTGTTCAGATTGCCTAGAGATGATTGTATCGTCATGTGATGCTCAAGCACCTAACATATTCTAAAATCATTAAATGGGTCAGTTCGTCGCGAGATCCTCATAGTTTTTGCCTCAGATTTGAGCAGCAACAAAAATTTACCTCATCCCCTTGATATATTTACTTTGCAATGCTTTTAATGTTTCTAATGTCTAGGCTCGAAACGTTCTTTCTCAATCTCTTAATTGTACCTGATAAACTGACTACAGTGAAAGATGGTTGAGTCATGCTTAAAGAAACTAACAGATAGTCAAGGTATTTCAGATTACATCCCACAAACAATATGTTTCCAAATTTAGAATCATACAATTTCAACATTGCTAATTCGCAATTGATAGCTCCGAAAAGCTCCTTAAAGCGTTCAGCAATTTTTTCATGTAATTGGAAGGGAAGTAATATCGTATTATCATCATACATTATTGCCAGATATCTTCTTTTTTCTCTATGATTTAGCATGGACCCATCTTGCTTTATTTTTAGTGTACAACCATTCAGAGATTTCGTTCCAGTAATTTATAGGCGAAATGCCAATTAGTTTTAACAGCGATTCAAATGATCTAGCAGATACCAATTCGTTAACAGATGTAGCACCACTAGACAATACAAATTGGCAATTATTCGACTTACAAAATTCATAAATCGATTTTACCTCCTTAAGCCATTTGCCAACCAAAGATGCGTCAAGTTTTTTTGAAAAAGCGATTGAAACTTCTATGCCGACTCCTCTTTTTATTTTTCGCTTAATTGCATCCTTCCTTTGAAAAGGATCTATTAGAAACAAATCAGTTTTGCCATCCAATGTTTTTACATTATCTGAAACAACCAAATAAGGGTAATAGTGTGAAAATGGATGCTGTCTCTTATCCATTCTTGATATGATATTTTCTGCTGGTTTCATATTAGTCGAATAACTAGAATCAATTCCTATGACATCCAGATCTAATATTTTAGACATGATCAAAACCTTGTAAATGTCTGAGATATGTATTCCGAGATCTATTTTTTGGTAAATAGATCGATCACACGTTCCCTAAATTTATTATTTTTGTCAAACTCCTTTGTTGGCTTGAATTTGATTCTAATAGAATCATGTTCTGAAAGTGATATTATTCCTCTACATATAGATTGTTTGTTCAACCTGATGTAAAAATTGTCCTTTTCATCAAAAGAGGTGGATATGGTGTGCAAAAGATTATTTTTTTCACCTTGATTCATTTTTAAAATTATAGTCTTCAATAAAGCATATGATTCCTTGGGATCACAATCTGCTTTAATTAGAGTTATCTCATTGCCCCAATGTCCGCGAGTTTGTGAAATCACAAATTTTTCCATTGGAATTGAAAATAATGCATTCATCATACAGGATAACTTTGGAATGTCTTCTGTAGCATGGGCTACAACATGTATACTAGTAGAAAGTATCAACCCTGCTTGACTTGGGTAAATTTTATCAGAATAAATGCCAACTTATACAGTTCTATACATCTTTTTCGTTACCAGGAGCTGGTTCTTCACTGTCATTAATTTGATTAATAGTTTCAGCTTTGTCAATAGAAGATTTACGTGAAGATACAAGCTTAGTTTTTTTAATACCAATGTGTCGTAATGTTGAAATCCTTTTTCCTTTTTCCAAAATTTCTCTATTAAATTCACTATTGTCGTCAGTAACTTGTTTAATGAAAGTAATGAGATCCCATTGCGGTATCTTCTCAGATAATAACTGGTGTATTACTTTTCTTAATTCATGTTTCTTTGAGGTATTTATTCTTCGCTGACTGAACGCAATTATTTCAACTCTAAATTCATAACCATCATTCGTAGTATAATTATGAATATGAGTAATCATGGAACTGCCTCTTCTTACTAGGCTTCTTAGGAACTCTTTTCCGTATTCATGCCCCTTAAATATTGTACTTGCGACACCATCATTCACTTTTTCAATTTCCACAAATACTTTGGTCTTGTGATCTACTGGGTCCTGTTTCTTTATATCAAATAATGTATTCTCTATAACACGACCTATAGCGGTTTTAGTATCTGTTATTGGAAGATAGTTTATATGGTGTCCTCCAAAATCTCCAAAAGAATTCGGCGAATCAAGAATAAGCCATTGTTTATCTCTCCATTTGTCTCTAACTCTCCCGCCTCTTCTTGAACCTTTAGCCATAAAAAAATCGACCACGACCAAAATATAAGTTGTACGTTAACATACTACTGCGACACATGAATTAAAATACTAAATCAAAAAAAAAGTTAATCTGACAATGGTTTACCGTCAGACGAATACCTCACTTTTTTACTTTCTGAAGATGGTACAGGCGCAGAGCGTTGTCGGTATCTTTTAGCTCTTGATGAGCCCAAGATAATTACAAATATTACAAAAGCTGCAGTAGTTATTGCATACATCAACATGCTATCAGCCATATCAATGCCTTCTCAGAGCTTATTTAAAAATATTTATACATTCAGCATTTGAAATTTTTGAAATTTGTACAAAACAAACATAGTAAATTTCTAATAACCAGTAAAAAACTATAGTAATAGATTAAAAATTAATATAGAAATTACTGCACTTTTTCAAAGAACTTTGATGTCTGTACTGAACAAATTAAGAATCACGGAATATGAAATGCGAATTGTTTTACAAGTTCTGAATCACTTGCCAAAATTCATTTACCGCTTGTACATCGTAACTAATAATCGTGATCTATTTGACTAATGTCATACTGGCGAGACAATCTATTGGTTATAATATTTCTGGCCCTTATCATTGTATACCAGTTGGGGATAATTTACTTATATTGCCCATTTACACAATTAATGACTTCGTATCCTACTAAACCGTCCTGTCCGGTACCATGTGTATGTGCTCGGGTCAGACATTCCTTTTCGTCATTTTCACTCAGAAAAAATGCGGGTGAGTTCTTGAACTTTTGCCAGTCGACCGCATCGTGATTTGTACATTCCTCTACGTCGACGCATTTTGCGAGCTCACATAAAGATCCCTTGTAGGCTAGCATATAGAATTCTTTCGATGACGGATGATTAACTTCGTGGTTCTTCGGATCCCACTTCATATCCGCGTATCCATCCTCACATTTCGTTTTTCCTGCAAGCGAGTAGTGTGCTGTTAAAAATACTGTTAGCATTAGAGTTGCAACTAAAACAGAAGTAATATACCTAAACACAAACTTTGTCGAAATTTGCACTTAATAAACCTTTATCTCTAGATAAGACTATTTTAATAATTTCCAGAGATATTTGGGTTTTCGAAGTAATCCATATTTAAGATTAGCAATCTCAGTATTTTAGCGATTACCATCTAGGTATTGCCTGTCAACCAAATCTTATGCCGAAATATTTCTGTCCATAATGTGGCGACTTAAACTTACACTCAAAGCATTCCGGTAAATTGTTATGAAGATTTTAACAAGCGGCTAAGAAACCTAGATTCGTAGGATAACAAAAGCCCCTTATAACAGTGTGAAATGGTATAACTCTTCTTATTCTGAACTTAATTTCATTATTCGTTAAAATCGCAATGATTGTATTTCAATTCGAATATCACATTTGAGAATCTTAATGAGCAAATCCAATCTACTTGATGTGTCTTGAAGCTATCAATTGACTTTGACATCTAATTAAGATGTTACGTTAATTAAATAGTTTATCTGGGGCGATATAGTATCTAGGTGCTATCGAGTATGGAATCTGAATTAAACGCAATGTGTAACGATATATTCAAAGTTAACGAAAAGATACGATTTGTAGGAATTATTGATCAAATGGGAAAGCTGACTGCAGGAGAAATGAAGAATGGATTACAATCCTTAGAAGGAGGCGATGGCTCAATTAGACTCTATCTTGGGTACGCAATAAATAATGTTCTAAGACGTGATTTTGATAATGTCTTTGGTAAAGTACTTTATACCTTTTCTGATAGGGAAAAAATAAAGCTCTTGACTATACCAATCAATAACAATATACTTCTAGTTTCAATGGATAGGTCAGCTGACCACGTTGATTTAATAAATAAGATATTGGATGTGGTAAGAAACCACGTAGGGTTATGAATCGCTCTTTTAGAAGGTAACTAGATGATGGGTAAAACCTTAATTTTTTGAATCACGGTAAAATAAAAATAATATAAAAGGTACACCGAATTATTAAATGTAATTAAACTCTTGAAAATATGTATTTAATGAACTAATATTCAGAATATTCCTATATTATCTATGTCGCAAAACCTGTTATGCAGGTTATATACAATTCTCAATTATTTAACGCTGACAAGAATTTTGATTATTCTTCTCTTTTCCCATATCAATAAGTAAATTATTCCGATGACCAATAGTATTTCCAGTGACTTGGCCATGATACCGGCGATATCAATTATCTCGGCCTTATTGTCAGGTGACAATGGAGGTGCGACGACTACAGAATACGCATACAATCCGATAAGAATAGATGTTCCAATCAATCCAAAGAGATTCAATGCCGTCTTTTTTCTGTACTGGCTTAAGATGCGACTCCTATCATTACCCTCATAGGGATCTTCAGCAAAATTTATCAAAATGTACAAGATTCCATATGCTATCTGAGCTCCTGCGGCTGCCATTAAGAAAATTGCATAATAGATTTGTAAAGAACCGTGTTCGGGAAAAATCGCCAAGTGCACCAAGCCTCCAGCTATCGCAAGTAACATAATTATATATTTCAGAGTTTCTTTTTCTGGTCTCGAATACATTCTCTGTTTTCTCCTTTTTAGATAAATGCCTCCTAATACTGGCCCCAGAACTATTAGGGGAATTAAAATGGAGATTACCAAGAGAGAATTTCTGATTAGGCCCCAGGAATCTGATATAGTAACATTAAATATTACACGTTGACAATTACAATCAGTTAAGCTAGATAGAATGGATCTTGGCGGATCTAATTGATTTTGATTTACCTTTTTATTATCGTTGGCCACACTAAGCACTATGTCATAGGATCCTGGTTGGGGGAACACATAATATAGATTATAGTCCCCACTATCCCTTAGTGTCCAAGGGAACCCTTTTACTCTTTCTCCCGTACTTTCTTCGTAGATCTCCACCATTGTTTCAATATTGTATACATCTTTCCCATCAAAATCTTGTATACTAAACGTTATTTGTGTTGGTTTATACGGAGTAGCATATTCCGGATCCAAGGCCATATAAGGATAATATTTTCCCATTCCATCTCTGTTAGATCCTCCATTGTAATGGGGTGTATGAGTAAGGTGTGCATATGAAATGAGTTGTGTGATAAAACTGGATATTAATATGAAAGCTAAGAGAGATATCAAAACATAATGGGTTTTCATATTGATGGTTATGCAATCTAACGCGATGGTTTCATATAAGTCGTACTTGCTCCTTAAGAATTTATTTCAAATCTGAAGTTTCTTAATTATGTTTATCATGATGATTATTAATAATCGATTGTTTTCAAAAGGCATTTAATAGTACATGAATGTTTGAATACAATATTAAACAAAATAAGAAAAACTTATTTCTCCAACCTATTCCATTTTTCTATGATTGAATAAAGTGACAAGCATAAATGATTACTTGATCAATTTTCCTCACACTTCATTTAGAAATAACCAACATAAAGTACTTCAACAGATTTGTGATGCTTTTAGTTCTGGTTATAAACGTATAATATTGGAAGCACCAACTGGATTTGGTAAAAGCGCAATTGCAATAACGATAGCCAGAACGCTTGGGTCTAGCTACATATGTACTGCAACCAAAGATCTCCAAACTCAGTATACTCATGATTACAAGTTTCTAAAAGTTGCTAAAGGAAAGAGCAATTTTCTTTGTAAGGTAAAGGAAGATTTTCTTGGCGCAGGAAAATATCTCTGCAGTTCATGTAACTCGGGAAGTGAAAATGAGTGCAAACATACCTCTTGTGAATATGGACCATGTCTGTCTGATGAATCAATGGAGGGATCTGGATGTAAATACAGAACTTTCATAAACGATTACAAAACTGAATATAAGGGAAAAGAAAATGAAAGAATTTTCATTAATAGGGAAAAAATAGATTATTATAAAGCTGAATATTCAAATTGGATTCATTTAAAAAACTTTGATACTTCTCATGAATGGAATCCATGTTACTACTTTGATCAATTATTTCATGCATTAAAAGCAAGTCATTCAATTTTTAATTACTCCATTTTCTTGTCGCTACTTACAAACAAGAATGTGCTGCAACAAAAGAACCTACTTGTATTGGATGAAGCACATTTACTTGAGACGGAAATCGTAAAATTTAGAGGACTTTCTATATCAAAGAAGAGATGGAGACGGTATATTCATGACTTTAAAATGGTAGATTACGGATATAGCATAGATGGTTGGTTGGAATTTTTAATTGACTTGGAAAAAACAATGCTCATGCTAATAGGATATGACTCTTTAGTATATTCACTATTAAAGGAACGCAAAGTGAAATTTGGATATGAATCGAAAAGGAAAACTAAAGCAGGAAACAAAAGAATAGTTAGCGCGTCAGAATTATTTGAAGATGATGCCAGTCTAGAAATAGATATTAAAAAACATGGAAGACACTTACAGATTCATAAAGAGATACTGATTGATATTCTACAAGATATCGAAAAGCTGACAAGAACTATAAACAATATTCTATCAAGTCCTAGGAACTGGATAGTCTCGGAAGTTCAAAAAGAAAATTATGATGTCGTAAGAGTAGAACTGAAACCCTTGGATCCATCTAGGTATATTAGAGCAATTGTTGAAAAATGTCCAAAAACACTAATTATGAGTGCAACAATTTTTAATCATAAAACATTTGAAAAAATATTAGGGATAGAATCAGAAAGCAATTATACTAAATTTATACAAATCCCATCAGATTTTCCAGTCGAAAATAGACCAATTTTTCCTCTTGGTATAGACTATCTTAATTTTGATAATTTGCAGCTGCTGAGTATAAAGACAAAAATATCACGGGCAGTTGATAATATAATGCATATACATAGTAAAGATAAGGGTATAATCCATACGACTTCTTATGAACAGCTAAATTTTATCAAAGAAAATCTTTCAAAAATGAATTCAAGGAGATTAATTTTGACAGATCCAGAAATCGAAAGAGACGAAGTAATAAATGAACATGCAAAGAGTCAGAAACCTACTGTACTTATTTCCCCCTCACTTCATACTGGCCTTGATCTGAAAGACGGCTTGTCCAGATTCCAAATAATCATAAAAGTCCCTTACCCTAATGTGGCCGACAAGTGGACTTCAGAGAAAAGGAAAATTGACAAGGAATGGTATTATTGGCAAACTGGGTTAAGATTGGTCCAAGCGTATGGTAGATCCATAAGATCGAAAGACGATTGGGCAAAAACTTATGTTTTGGACTCAGCATTCAATTATTTTGTAAAGATGAATAGTAACATACTTCCCAAATGGTTCCTATCTGCTATAAGGAAATAATTCGTTATAATGCTGGTCATCGCATTTCTACCATGGTCTACCCACTCCTCATAATATATTAAAATCTATTGTATGACATTAATGAAGAAGAACTAAAGCGTTGTCCCTGCAAAGGTAACAGGCATATTTCGTTGTGTGGATTTTAATCTTAGCAAAAAATATTCCATATTCATAGATCAACCTGCATATGTTAACCGTAATATTCAGAATATATAAACTTAATTTTAACATTAGACGATAGTTTGGGCCAATGGTAACAAATTCCTGCCAGTAAACTTAAATCCATATATTTAACGTTGGTTAATAAATTAGACTTATTTTGGGTTTATGTGTTCACAATTAACAGCTTCATCATGATCAATGGATATGTTTAACATCGCCGTGTCGTCACCAGGCCCACAATCAATCAAATCTCTCTTTCCGTCAGAATCATCATAATTGCCGTTAGCATTACCGTGAATTAATATATCATTACCTGCGCCCCCCATAATGTTGTCCATTCCCGGAGCGGACCCCGGACCCACTTCAGCCCTACAGAGGAAAGAATCACCAACTAGTCTGTCGTTTCCATCTTCTCCGTTAATCTGATCATTTCCGTTTCCTCCGCATAGATCATCATCACCGGCGCTTGCGTTTATGATATCATTACCATCATGTCCAACAATAACTAGATCCTTGCTCTTATTACCTCCTATAATAATATCGTCTCCATTTGTTCCAGCGCAATTAGATTTAGAGCCGCATTCTATAGGAGCAGTGGACGAACCTGAACTCTGTGAAGGTATTGTCATGAGTACAACTGTTAACATGAGCAGCATACTTGCAAATAGCAGATATAACTTACGCAAATATCTTTCAATTTGAGATCAGTATCGTGAGTTATAACTTTTTTATTTCGTTACTACAAATTTGATAAAAAATCCAGTCTAATTCATATATTGGCATGGCTTCCAATTAATTCATGGTTAATTTTCATACGGCAAAGAAGATCAACGCTCCTGTTCCCGAAGTATGGAAAATCTTGTCAGATGTTGATAGGGAACCAGAATTCTGGCATGGGACAAAATCGATTAAAAATATAACCAAATCGGATAATGTAGTGGAGAGGGAAGTAGTGATTGCCTTCAAGAATTCAGTTTGTAGAGAAACCGTTAAAATAGATCCAATGAAGTCAGTAACTACAGAAATTACGGATGGGCCACTAAAGGGTAAAAAAGTAGTTGTTATCAATCCTGATGGAGAGCAGGAAAGTATTGTTGACGTTGAATGGGATATTAGGTTATCGGGTTTCATGGGTATTTTCTCGAAGATGGTTAAAAAACATATTCTAGAAGGTACCGACGATGCCCTGGAAAGAATCTCAAAAGCGGTCGAAAAATAGTTCTCTAACCTTTTTTGTAAATAAAATTCAATAGGTTAACAAGAACTTGGGCGAAACGAATTTGCAAATAAAGATGCGGAAGGAATAACACATCACTTGCATCATGAAACGCTAAAGAAATTGGAAGAATTTATTATTTCAATGAAGGACAAATCTGTTGAGACCACGGATAAAAGTTAATTCATTTGGGTAATTTCAATCTCAAGTTGTAATTCACTTTAGCACTTTAAGTAGGGTATCAGCTTTTAGTGTATTTATAATATCCAGTTTTTTAGCCCAACCCCTTCTTGCCTGACCTATTCCAAATAAAAGGTAAGCAAAATGGACTGGATGATGCGCATCAGAATTTATGGCCAATTTTACTCCATTTTGTACTGCCAAACGAATATGTTCATCCCTTAAATCCAATCTGTTATAATTGGAATTGATTTCAAGCACAGTTTTGGTCTCATATGCAGTATTAATTATTTTTTCTACATCAATTGAATAGCCTGTCCTTTTATTTATTAATCTGCCTGTAGGGTGAAACAGTATGTCTATGCTTGGATTTTTTGCTGCTTTGACAAGCCTTTCCGTTTGAATATCTTTGGACAATGAAAAATGTGAGTGTATTGAAGCGCCCACGATATCAAGCTTGTCCAATACATTGTTGACAATATCAGGGGTACCATCTTTAAGAATGTTGACTTCAGCAGAACTGAAAATCCTAAACCTAGTATCAGCTTTGGATTCATTTATTACGTCATTTAATTGTTGTATTTTGTTTATTTGTTCAAGTAACTGTTTTTCATTCAAACCGTTTGCCAATCGAAGGCTCTTCGTATGATCGGTAATCGCGATATAATCTAATCCAAATTTATTTTTTGCTTGTAAAGCCATATCTTTTATTGACATAGTACCATCGGTAATGTCACTGTGTGTGTGGAGATCTCCTTTTAGATCGCCATAATCCACCAAGCCTAATATCTCGTTTTGATTATTAGAAAAATACTCAATTTCGCCACTATTTTCTCTCAGTTCTGGCGGGATAAGCTGAAGGTGGAGTTTATTGTAAATTTGTTGCTCGTTTGTCCCAGCAATTTTTCTCTTTTTTTTGGTGAACAAACCCCATTCATTAAGATGAAAACCCATTGAAACAGCCAAATTTCGTAATGAGATATTGTGTTCTTTGTTTCCAGTAAAATACTGGGAAGCGGATCCAAAACTCTCTTCAGGCACCACCAACAAATCGACACCGATCCCATTCCCAAGTTCAACAAATGCCTTTGTCTTGCCTTTACCCTTGATTTCTGCCACTTCGGGCATCTTAATGAAAAAGTTGATTACTTTTTCAGGTTCTTTTGTAGAGACTAAAATATCAATATCTCCAATAGTTTCTTTCATACGCCTGAAAGAACCTACAATAGCACAGTGAATTATACCATCTTCAGTCCTCAATCTGCTCTCTATTTTTTTTATTAGGGGATAAACATCTCCAAGTAAGTATCTGCCTTTATTTTGTTTTGATAGTTGAATCATTTTCATGATATTATCTTCCTTCATCTTTGAGAAGCCCTTTATTCTTTTGATACTACCTTCAGAAGCAGCTTTTTCCAGCTGAGAAATACTCGTTATCTTCAATTTCTCATAGAGTATCTTTAATGTCATTGGACCTATTCCTCTCAAATTATAAAATTCAGATATATTGATGGGTACTTTCGTCGTTAACTCTTCATGATAGGCTATTTTATGTAACTTTATAAACTCCTCTATCTTTGACGAAATAGCATTACCAATCGAGGGTATTTTTCTGAGGCCCTTAATTCCGCTTTTAGAGTATATTTCTTCAAGCTCCGTGGACATATTTTCAATTACGTCTGCGACCCTTTCATAAGCCCTCACCTTATAAATTGTATTGGGATCATTTTCCGCTATTTGGATAAGGTATGCGATTTCTCTAAATATTCTAACAATTTCAACATTTTTCAATTCAAGTTTTTGATATCTAGATAATGTTACGCAATAATAAATCTAGTCCTCAAAATCGATGGTAGAAAGCAATTCAACTCATACACTTGTATATACATGACAATCTTTTGCGCACAGAGTAAATAGAATTTATGATTACTAATTCAGCAAATGGACCAAGAATATTAATTCAGCCTTTTTATTATAAGTTCAATATTTTTCCACACAAGTTAAATGGTATTAGGATATCAATAAGTATCATGATTGAACTCGGATATGATTATCCACTCTATAGACCTCCCTCAGAAGCAAGTTCGGTTATATTTCAGATTACTTTGGGATGTTCTTTCAACAAATGTTCATTTTGTAATATGTATAGAACAAAAGAATATTTTGAAAGACCTTGGGCTGAAATTAAAGCTGAAATTGATGTTGTGGCTAAATCACAAAGAGAGACCAAAAAGATATTTCTTGCAGATGGTGATGCCTTAAACCTCCCAACTAAAAAGTTGGTTCAGGTGTTGGATTATCTCAACGAGAAATTTCCAAATATGACGAGGATATCTTGCTATGCGATGCCAAAAAATCTTATTCAAAAAAGTTCTGATGAATTGACTTTACTCCACAAAAAGGGACTAAACATGTTATATGTAGGAATAGAAACAGGACAAGATATATTACTTAAAAAAATTACCAAAGGAGCCACTTCGAAGAGTATTATTGAAGCATGTACCAAGGCAAAAAAAAGTGGATTCATTATATCATGCATGATTATTTTGGGTATTGGCGGTAAAAAATACTCAATGCAGCATATAAAAGCAACAGCTAAAGTAGTGAGTGAAGTGTCACCAAACTTTCTTGCTGCCTTGACGCTAATTCTTGAAGATGGTGTATATGGCGAGTTTATGCAAAAATTTGGTGAGCCTTTTGAGTTTTTAGATGATTCATTGATACTTGAGGAGCTCGAAATTTTGGTTAGTAGTGTAACACCTGCATCATCTATAGTATTTAGGGCTAATCATGCATCAAATTTGTATTCGATTGGTGGAAATTTACCAGAAGATAGGGATAAAATCATTAAAGTAGTCAGAAACTTAAAAGAACATCCTGAATTATTAAAACCTAGGAT
>JAJPIN010000025.1 GCA_021324715.1 Nitrososphaeria archaeon | reverse complement strand
TTGTGGCATTTGTAGCTGGTGCTACTGGTGATATAGTTGGCGCAGTAACATTTGTTGTGGCATTTGTAGCTGGTGCTACTGGTGATATAGTTGGCGCAGTAACATTTTCGCCTGGCTGTTCAGTTCCTGACTTGAGGTCCTTTATATATAAATAGTTACCTTGTTCGTTATACCCAAGATCGGCCATCGTTAGTACCTTATAACCATTATTGTGTAGATACTTCATCTGAGTATCAAATTGTTTCATGTCAATATTGTATATGCCTTCTCTATTATCACCCACACGATGATAAATTATTATTGGGATTGCCTTTATCGTTCCAGCATTATTGTATTTTGTTTGACTATTGACGACTCTAATGAATTTGTCTACCATCATACTGTCGCTGATTTTATTCTCAGCTGGAGCTGCATCCTGACTCCATGCTCTAACCGTGTATCTATTCGCATACGTTAGATCATTACCGTCAGTGTAAGTTCTACAATCGGTTTGATGTGGTTGCACGGTAGGACTGTTACACTTTAGGTAAGTAAGCGCATCATTACCACTTCGGGCCAAATCATAGTATTTGGCTACTATATCTACAACAGTTTTGTCATCAGAACCACCATCGAACGGATACGCAAAGCTTGTAACATTAATCCCATGTTTTTGAAGACATATCTTTGATTCACCTACTTGATATTCTATATCTTTCTTTGGCAATTTCTCCAAGTGTACATGGTCCATACTATGAGAACCGATATCATGTCCCTCTTTGTGTAATGTTTCTATTTCATTCCAATCCATATATCCAGGTTTCTTTCCTATGTAGTTGCATACCACATAGAATGTTGCCTTAAATCCATATTTGTCAAGAACTGGTTTAGCATTTGTATATTGACTCAGTCGACCATCATCGAAATTTAAAATTATTACCTTATCATAATTTCCGTTTGTATCAAAAGACGTTGCAAACACGTTCTGTAGCAAGCCAATACCAGCAAATGTGGGAATTGCCAAAATTCCGAAAATCCCTGCCAACAATGAAAATACAATGAAGAAAATGTACTCGTTACTTTGCAAGGACTGACGGAATAAAGCTTATAAATTTGGATAATTTATAGATTTAGCTATAGCAAAAAATCCGTGCAAAATCTATTATGAACCTACCTACTTTTAGAATTTTTGAATATACAATTCCCTTAACGTTTGTAAGCCTTTAATTTTAAAGTGTAGATTAATTAAATGAATGTTCATTGTGGCATTCGTTTTAACAGCGATAGCGGTATCGATTCAAATCTTCGGCATAGTAGAACTCAATTAGATTACATTCCATCAGGACAAAGTAGTTCAGACTTCTAGTTAGCCTAGATTTGAATTCGATGATAGTAAAAATGCTGGTTTCTTCCCCTATTGTTTGTATTGTAAACTTGTTGTAAAACTATATAGTGAATGAATTGTGTTGAGGCTGAGCCTTGACTTTTTGTAAATATTGTTTGAATACACTCTTCAAAGGTATTTAGTTAACTGATAGGTACCATCACTAAATTTTGGGATTAGTTTGGTTCATCCAACACTCGAAACATACCTCAATGTCAAGTTGATATATTTCTTTTTCATTTTTATTACATATTTGACATAGTTCTTCCACATTATCCAAGGGCATTTTTAGACATATTATATCATTCTTATCAACTATATTTTGTGCATGTGTCAACATGAGTGGTCAAATATTAAAATTTCGTACACTTAGCCAAAAAAAAATTTTGTAATAAATGCATTTGAACAAGACCGGTGGAACTGATCCGTACTACTCCCCACTCCCTCCTTGATTAGTAATTCTACTTTTTTATAGTATGTTAGACCAAGAAATTATTAGACAAAAGAGACTGGTGGGTTTATTTGGTTGTCTTTGTTCATATAATCAAATTAACTCCTCCCACCAGTTATCTTTGTTTTCAAACTTTTTTCACTAATTTTTGGTCGGTCATATCAATTTTTCAGGATTAAAGTGTCTTTAAATTTAAGTTATCTCATATACTGAACTTATTGATATAAAAAACATAAATAGAATATTCGAGGTCTATAGTAACAAGCATAAACTTGATCAATCAGAGAAGAGTGTCAACGATCCGTGCAAAATTATTGATAATCTCCATTATGAGTTTCATTTTATTTTTGATGCCCTATACAAGCTCAGTAGTTTCTGGTACTCAATTACGGTTCATTACTGAGTCGAGTTCAAGGTATAGTCCAACATCACTTTTGGCTGCTGGGATAAATACTTCAGTAATAAATTCATCTTCAGGATTAAATACATCATCATTAACGAGCTCTCCTCAATCTATCATAAGTAATATGAGAAATGCGAATGAAAGTTTACCTCTCCCTGGGAAACAACCACAAATTTTACCAAACAGGAATTACATATTCTCAGAAAATAAGACCGAGATATCAACTCCTAATAACAGCTCTCTTAAAGGGGAATTTGGCAAAGGAGTAAGGATAGCAGTCGTTATGCCTACATTTACCGCTGCAGCATACGATCATGCATTCTACGTATTTTATAACAAGTACATTAATGTTACAAAAGGAGTAAATATTACAAAGGATTTGAATTTACTTTCTAACAAAGTTACAAACAAGCCATCCTTAAGCGCATCGGGAATAGCCATGCTGTACTTGCTCGGAAATTTAAAATGGATAAGACCAGATGCTAACATTGAGTTTTTAACAGATCAGGATGTAGATGCAGATTCCATATTTCAAGCAAATGGAAGTAATGCTTATGATGTCGTAATTCTGGGCCATCAAGAGTATGTTACTCAAAGAGAGTACGATAACTTTAAACAATTTGTAGGATCTGGAGGTACAATGATAATTTTGGATGGTAATGTTTTTTATGCAGAAGTCAAATACGATAATAATACAAATACATTATCACTTGTTAAAGGTCATGGCTGGGCTTTTAATGGCAAGTCTGCCTGGCGAAGTGTAAACGAAAGGTGGGAAAATGAGACAGCGCAATGGGTTGGAAGTAATTATATCAGTGATATAGCGAAATTTAGTAACAATCCTTTTGGTTATTCTCCTCATGAAGAACAATATATAACAAATCCCAAAGATATAGTATTACTAAATTATAATGCCACCTTACCGCCT
>JAJPIN010000135.1 GCA_021324715.1 Nitrososphaeria archaeon | reverse complement strand
TCAGACGGTATTGCATTTGTGCTAGTAGTTATATAGCTTATAGTTGGTTTGCCGTTCTCATCTTTGACTATTACTGGTTTAGCCTTAGTATCCCCTTTATCAGACACTTGTTTTACATTTGTGTCAGTGACTATATTATCACTAATACGTTCAATTATTTTCTTCTTTGCAGTTTTGGATATACTGAAATGATCGTCTATAACCCCATCATTAGTAACGAATTTTGCATCCAATTTATTATCAGAAAGATGGATGTCCAAAATACCAAAATTTGAATCCTGTTGGGATGCTATAAATGGAGCTGAATCTGATAAACCGTGGAGGTTTACTCCACCGGTTCCCACGATGGCAAAAATTTCACCATCGGGATTTTCGTAATCTGTCTTCGTAGTACTTGTTACTATCGGGTTTGACGGTGTCGCTTGATTAAATTTTAAGGGAAAACTTCTCTCATAGTTATGAACATGACCTTGTAAAACAAGATCTACACCGTATTTGTCAAATAGTGGATGATATAATTGACAAGCTTCGTCTCCTCCACAATCAAATTCCTTAAAAGTGTTAGGAGAAGAATAAAATGGAGAATGCATGGTAACGATTATCCATTTGATATCGGGGTTATTTGCAGCATTTCTAAGATCGTTTACCACAAAATTATATTGCTCAGAATTTGTGTCAAACTTTTCTTCTGTTGCCATTGTTAATACATGAACATTGTTGATATTATAAGAGTAGAACGGATTTGAAAGTCCAAAATGACTCAGGTATGAATCAACGAGACCATGATCTTCATGATTTCCCAAATTAATTTTTGTAATTGAATCTACTGGTTTTATGAGATCAAGCCAGCAAGTAGAAGTTTTCTCATAAGAGTAGTCTCCAAGTGCCAATAATAGTTGAGGATTCTTGCTCTTTACATTGTTTACAGTTTTTTCAGTATTGCTAGAACAACCCCAATCTCCAGCTGCAGCAATATGTGTATCAGTTGCTGCGAGTACTTTATGTAAAAATGGTGGTGTATACGCTACCATTGTCAGTAACAGTAATAATGGCAGTACGGAGATAAGTAATTTTAGACTAATATTCTCAATGTATCTAATCATATCCTAATCCAGAATAATTTTAATTAAATATCGCTTTAAGTCGTTCTTTACTATATTAGTGTGAAAATTTCAAAAAGTGATTTCTGTACGTTGTTCTGGTTCTATTTATGATTCGATTATACCATTTGATTTTTATACATCAATTTATGAATTTTTTTTCCACAAGAATGTTTGTCAAGGCATTGACATTTTCTTCTTTTAACCACTGCAGGACATATCTATAAAATTACATTGGGTATCTTCTAGTACATTTTAGTAATATGGACTTACCTTCTGTATTATTTATGTCTGGAACAACAGGACTTGGAACAACAGGCCCCGTTTCCTGATAATAGTAAAAATAGTACATAATTGTGCTACTGTTTCAAACCAAAATCATGATTGCCAACTATTAGAGTATTTATTATTTTGTCTGCTAATCTAACCTGAAGAAATAGAATCGGAACTATTTGCCATCCGACTTTGAATAAAACAAGTCTTCGATATCCTGACCCTTATCATAGAGAGTAGTTTATTTAATTTAGGTCTCTAATTATTATCCATCTATCCATCTATAAGAATGGTATGAAGAGAGCCGCTAGTTTTGGTGGGTTGACTTTGCTTTTCCCCCAGATTCTTCAATGCATTCGGATCGATGTTGATTGAATTTATCAATTTCTGTACATCTTGTAGATTTTTTTGATATTCAGGTTCTTCAGCACCATAAGTGACTACATAGGCAGTATTATTGTTTACTACTGTAAATACTTGCATCTTCTTTAGGTTTAGGCCTGGAATTCCACTCGATGTATATTCTAGCCGATGAGCCGGTATTCCTGATAGGCTGGCGTCATTACTTGACTTGGTTACCTTTATAGTATCTGACATATTGTTAAAGGCCTTTAGTGAATTCTGAGTATATGTTTCCAATGACTTAATGTCTGAACGTGGACCTTGAACGTTGATGATAACGTTTTCCAGATACTTATCGTTCTTACCTTGAGATGGTGACTTGAATATTGCTACAATGCTATTATTACTAGGCGTTGCTGGATCCTTTCTTAGTTCATCCACAGACCATGTTGGAGGATATGATAACTTTAATCCAAACTTTGGATTTTCATATGTCTTAAAAGCCTGATCAACCTGACCATGAGCAGTTTGAATAAAAGTCAACAAGGAAAAAGCAGATGTTGAATATGATAAACTGACTACCACTATCGATATTGGGATTAATAGCGTTAGAAAAAGTGAACTAACTATTTTTGTTTTATTTGTTCTAATCATATCACTATTCGTATTTGATTCCATACCCAAATAAGTATATTGTACCTGTATTAAAGTTTCACTCAATATGACTCTATATTATGAGTGAAGCTAATACTATGTTCCTAATCAAACTATCTCGGTAAAAAATATTCGCCAATGTCATGTGAACATTTGGAGACTATGATCTTAATTGGCATAATAAAATTGGAACAATAAGTATTAAAATGTAGAATTAATAATTCCAATATGTAATTTGAGCTCAGCTTTTGTCTAATAATACGTTATTTTATAAAGTATTAATAACTCAATGAGCGAAAGATTTCATCCTTTTACTCAAAACTTGATAAGTTGTGCGAACTTGATGGTATTAGTCACTTGGTTCGAATGTGAAATCGACTCTAGATAATGGTTACAGATAAATCTTAGCAACAAGATTACGACATATCAGTCTAATACTATATTTGGTAACTCTATTTTTTAGATAAACCACTCACTTGATATTATTAATAGCGTTACACTGCCTTATTATAATTCACATATTCATCCATCACATGAGAACTGATCATCGATGTCCATGTTGATTTAGATGTTACTAAAATATAGACAAATTATGAGGAATTATTTTTTAAAACGAAAATAAAAAAGTGAATTTTTTAGCTGCTGCTGTCGTCTTTGCTGTCACCGCTGTCTTTGCTGTCACCGCTGTCACCGCTGTCTTTGCTGTCACCGCTGTCTTTGCTGTCACCGCTGTCTTTGCTGTCACCATCGTGGCTATCGTTACTACT
>JAJPIN010000184.1 GCA_021324715.1 Nitrososphaeria archaeon | reverse complement strand
TTTTTTGTTTGAATGTCTTTTTCAATTTGTTCTAGGTTTTTTGCCAAATTTATCATATCATATCTTTCTTTTCGCAGCTTATGTCCGAGTGAATCATTTGCCTTTTCATCCAAATTTTTCATTTTATTTCGAATTTCCATCAAATTATTTTTAAGCTCAATAAATCTTGCATATTCTGATTCTTTTATTTCATTTACTCTCTTCAGCTGCGTTCTTAGCTCTTCAAGATCCATTCTTTGCTTATCGATTTCCTTTTTAGTAGATTCTATTGATTGATTAAGTGAATCCACCTTTTCTTCTCCAGTTTTCTGCTCCTCAAGAAGTGTTTTCTTAAATTTTATTAATGTATTTAAATTCGAATTAACATACTTATTTAACGCCTCCGTGCTATCACCGCCTCTTTCGACATTTGCAACTATGGACGAGTTATTATTGGCGTCTGCGCTGTGGTCTTTTAACACTTCTATCGTGTTTTAAAAAATATTCAAAATATATCTTTTATCATTTCCACGTTAAATTTAGAATTCGATATTTCTTTATATTTGATTAATGAACAATAAGATTAGTCTTATGGATGAATTTGAAAAAGATTTTCCAGATTTCGATTGGAAAAATACACCTGCTTACAAACATCCAGGAGGAAAAGACTGTCCTTGTCCAAAACATGAGTATATTAGAGAACAAATTAGCGTAGCAAAAAATATATCTTCTAACAACAGTTCCAAACACAAGAGTAGGGCACAAATTACATTGAAGTTTTGTCCTGATCACTATAACGTATATTTTGACGAGGTCATTCCATCAATGCCACTAAAATACAGACTGATGACAAAGTTTGCATTAAAGATACACGCCATTTTGATACAAAGGTTGTCTTACATGCAGTCGGATCAATGCTTCTATTGCAAATTTGGTTCAGGGGGATTCGATAGAAAAACCGAACTTCCTCCAATATGACATTAATTTTTCAGGATTTTGCAGAATATTATTTACCCAATTCGAACTGAGGCTTAATCCAAAGCCGAGTATATTTCTTAATATTATTGATATGTAGGGAATATTGGATTTTACCTCAGTTTGATAGCCACTATAGAATGCATCTTCTATTTCCTTATACCGTTTACAATCCAATGCTAAAAGACTAGCCAGGAAAGAGCCTATGTCCATACTCCTGGCAAATATTGAATCCTTTCTCTGGATAAATGCCAGATCAGTCCTCAATACTTTTCCAGAAAATGTTACAAGATAATTTTGAGATTTATTGTCTATAAAGGAGTACCCTGATCTGTGGAGCCTGCCTGTTATGCTTCCAGCACTGCGTGCCAACGAAGAGTCTCTTCCTCTTGATAGAGCTTCGTACAGATTACCTCCGACAATAAAATCTTCAATAAGCAAAGCACTTGTGAGAGATATTAGTGAAGGTGTAGGAATTCCCATCTGCTGTAATTTTTCCCTCATTTTAAATCCCTCATTTAGGGTCAATTTGCTTCCAAGTTCTGGGGGCGCCGAAGGATGAACAAGAAGAATTGACAGTATTGTATATGTAATAGAAAGAAGATAATCGTGCAAATTTTTGCTAAGCTTATTCCGCTTGACAACTACCTTTTCACCATTCAACTCTACAATAGAGATTTCACGTTGCCAATTCACAAAATACAATATTATATAATTACTAATTTTATGAATAAATACATTATCAGTAGTTCGTAAATTGTACCTTTTTTAAAATAAAGAAGATTTCAGTTGATTAATTCATTATCAAGGCGTATTTATCGATGGTGGACCGAGTGGGATTCGAACCCACGACCTCAGCAATGCCAATGCCGTATCCTACCGGACTAGACGATCGGCCCATGTCTTCGCCTTAGATCTAGACATTAATATCTTTGCGTTAATTATGTCTTTATGATTAGGTACAACTTTATGAAATTGGAATATGGGATGTGCTAGTTTTAAAATCTTGGATAAAAATTATAATTGGCTTTTTATACTACACTAAAGAGGTGGAGTATTTCTGGAGACTTCTATTGGTGCTGTAATAAGATACAACCCACCGATCTCCCTTAAAGAACCTGAATTCCTAATTCTTAAGAACAGAAGAGGATTATGGGGGTTTCCACAAGGCCATAAAGAACATGGAGAATCAGAACTTGACACATTAATTAGAGAAGTAAGGGAAGAGACTGGAATACGATTTCTCGATATAATGTCATTTATTGGAACAATAAGATATTCTTATATGAAGTTAAATGGCATAAGATCTCATAAGGAAGTCAAGTTCTATTTTGCGACGACTCCTACACGAGAAATAGTAATCTCTTATGAACATGCATCTTACAAGTGGGTTTCTTTTATCAACGCCCTTAATATTTTGGCACATAGACAGCTAAAATCAATATTGATAAAGGGTCATAGAACCGGACTTTATTAAATAATGAGTGTTGGTAACAGTATAGTAATAGATTTATACCTAAATACGTAAACGAGTTTGAGGATTAGTCTAGATGTCAGATGGAAAACGTATAGTGTTAACAGCTGACCGTAGTCTCATGACAAATTATCGAGGTAATTTTCTTTATGGTTTTATTGCATGTGGCCCATATGAATTGATACCAGAATTTGTTTTTGACAAGTTATTCTGTCCAAGCGTCGAAACTAATAAAAATACAGGTGAAGTAAAAGTAGCTCAATGCGGTCTTCGTAGAATAGAAAGTGCGTTATTAAAGGAATATCAAAGAGACGAAATCATAATTTCTCATCCGGAGATGTTGGAAAAGTCCATAGGTCCTAACACCACTGTAGTGGGAATTAACGTTATGGACCCCTTAGGTATGGCACCAGTAACGACAACCATGTCACCTGAAAAATTATCATACGTTGCAATGAAATTCAAGAAAATGTGTGCTTCTGTTATTCAATTAAAAAAGAAATACGGCTTTAAGGTTGTAGTAGGTGGAAACGGTTCTTGGGAACTTGCGAAACCTGATAGAATGAAAATACATGGTATTGACACAGTAGTAATCGGAGAAGCGGATGAACTTGCATTGGACCTTTTTCACGATCTTGAATCTGGTGATGCACCAGAGCTGCTTCATACATTTGTAAGAAATATTGAAAACATTCCTCCAATTCAAGGCCCTACGGTAAACTCACTGGTGGAGGCAATGAGAGGTTGTGGAAGAGGTTGTGACTTTTGCGATGTAAATAAACGATCAAAGAAAGATATTCCATTAGAGAGATTGCAAGATGAAGCGAAAATAAACTTAAAGTACGGTTTTGATTCCATCTGGCTGCAATCGGATGAAATGTTACTATATGGTTGTGATAATAAGGATTTTATTCCTAACGCAGACGCTATTAAGTATCTCTGGAGGGGTTTAAAAGAAACAGGTGCAAATTTTATTGGAACCACTCACATGACGTTATCTGCTGTTGCATCCTCTCCTGATCTAATAAGAGACCTCTCTAAGATAAACGACATGGATTCGAATGGTAGATGGCTAGCTACAAATCTTGGTGTTGAAACAGTAGCACCACGAATGGTTAGAAAACATCTTGGCGTAAAGACAAAACCCTATCAACCTGACGAGTGGGGAGCAGTAGTGAGAGAAGGATGCAGGATTTTGAACGAAAATCATTGGTTTCCAGCCCTGACATTAATTATTGGATGGCCTGATGAAACTCCGGATGAAACACAATATACGATTGATTTGATAGATGATTTTAGTCGAATGAAATTGAGTGGTCTTGTCGCCCCACTTTTGTACCAGGATTTTTCCGAAAGAAATTCGATGCATTTTGGGAATTTGAATGAATCACAATTTACCTTATTTTGGAAGTGTTGGCAATTTAATTTAAAAGTCATAAATGACATAATCCCAATAATTATTCGAAATAAGACATATGGACCTGCTATGAAAGTCTTTATGGCCTTATTGATAAAGGCTGGGACATGGGCAATTATGAGATATTTAAAAGGTTTGTCAAAGCAATTGTTTAATGGCCAAATTCCAGAAGATATAGTCGAGAGATATTCTAGAAGTAGATCTGTGTCAGAATCATTATCTCCAAAATTATAAAACGAAAGATTATCTTTATCTCTAACTCTTGGCAAAACTTTCAATTGCTTTAATGGCGCTATCGGCAATTGTTGCTAACTTTGGCTTTAGTATAATGAAATAGTTCTTATCAGCTCTCTCAATCGATGGGACGGTTTTGTATTTCTTGGTTGAGATATCAAATTCTACTAATCCAGGTTCCATATTTCCTTTCGCATAAACCATCATAAGAATGTCGCCAGAAACGGGAGTTAGAGGCAGAATTGAGAATACATATCCCTTGTATGAACTAGCCGGTAGTACCTGTTTCCCATACGGTGCAACGGACACGAGGTATAAGAAAAATTCTTCAATAGTGGAAAATTCTTCATACTCAAATTTCATGTCTACTAATGCTCACTTTTATCCTTGATATAAGGTTAAGGTTTGAAAAGTCACATAATCCTCTGCTTTTCTGAATCTATCCATAAGATTCAAACTTAAGATCATAGCTTCCGTCTTTTCTCTTATTTCTTTCAGTTACAAATCCTTTTGGTATTAGAAAATCCAATGCACCATCAACCGTTCCCTGCCACCCACAGACGTAAAAGATAGTATTATCAGGAGTAACTGACTCTCCAACCATCTCTTCAAGAGGAGACTTATCCGTTCCTAATTTTGGCCGTAAAAATGTTTCAACTCTCCCCTTCTGACCATTCCAACTTCTATTGAACCATTCTTGAGGTCTACTTATACTGGCACGATACTTGAAATTCCAGCTGTCTTTTCCTCTATCCAAACTTTCATTTTCAAGTTCAGTCAAGAGCTCCCTATAACTAAGCTCGTCAACATAACTGGCACCGTGCAATATGACAATCTCACGCTTGCTGTTCGTTGCCTTTAGATGAAGCGCATAGGATATAAATGGCGCAAGTCCTGTTCCTCCACCTATAAGGACCATTCTTCTGTTATCAGGAGTACCATCATGTTTCTTATCATCTATAGTAAAGGCCCCAGTTGGTTTTACCCATAATACTTCATCTAATTCTCTTCTATTGAACAATTCAGTAGTTAAACGTCCTGGAACCGGCTTTTTTACCCACCTCACTACTAATTCAAATACGTTTTTTTGTTCTGGGGGTGAAGCTATCGAATAAGCCCTTCTTACTATCTTTCCTTCAGAAGGCACGTGCAATCCTATTGTTACGAATTGACCAGCCTTAAAATCAGGAACATTACCTTCAGATGGTTTTATTCTGAATATCATCAAATCTTCTTTTAGTACACGTATATACGATATTATGCCCTTATTGTCCACCACCATACAATTTTGAACTCGAGCCGGCAAATAAATACATTTTTAATTTAAACTCCCGACATCCGTCTTATCTTAAAAAAATGGCTTAGTACCAGTGATCCGAATATATTTCTCGATATCAATATGATATAATATGTTCAAATTCCACAATTTTCCAGAAATTGATTCAAAAAGTGTAGAGGATCTTGAAAAAATGATTAATGAAAATAGTTCAGAACATCAATTATTGCTAGAATCTTTTAAGGAGTCAATGAATTTATTTGCAACAGAGCGCTCAATGGATACCTGTTTACAGTCTCTTAATATCTCAATTCAATTAGCTAGTATAAGATCCACCTTAATGGAATTATACAAGACTTACAGTCATATTTTGGAAAAAGAAGTAGTTCGCTTAAGGAAGAATTGTAATGACGATAACTTGTAATTTCATACTATGCAAAGGTTATTCGATTTCTAATAGTTCCTAAATTTTCAATTGTTATTTCCACAATATCGCCGTTTTTTAGATACTTTGGTTCCTTCATTGACATTGCAACCCCTGCTGGAGTTCCTGTGGATATAATATCTCCAGCTTCCAATGTCATTACTTTACTCAGGCTCGAGATTATTCTTTCAATTGAAATTACCATCTTACTACTGGAAGAATTTTGCCTAATTTCCCCGTTCACCTTTGTAACAATTTGTAGATTTTGAGGATCGCTGATTTCATCCTTTGTTGTTATCCAAGGTCCACACGGTGCAAATGTGTCAATACTCTTACCTCTAGTAAACTGCTTATCCTTGAATTGGATATCTCTTGCAGAAACGTCATGTAGGATAGTATATCCAAATATGTAATCGGCGGCATTTCCGGGTTCGATATTTTTAGTGTTCTTTCCAATAATAACAGCCAATTCTGCTTCATAATCAAGTCGTTCCACAAAAGACGGACATACAACATCATTAAATGGGTGGTTCAATGCGGTTCTTGGTTTAATAAAAATAACTGGTTCATCTGAAGGAGTAAGTCCAGCATCCCTTGCGTGATCATAATAGTTGAATGCTAAACAAATTATTTTTGATGGGTCTGGAATTGGAGCGAGCAGGTCAGTATCGTTGAGTTTGTTACTAAAAGTAATATCGTTAATATACTTTTTCACCTCATTTATCCATCCTCTAAGTATAAATTCCTTAATTGTTTGGGGAATTGGTACACCCGTCTGTTCTTGAAAATCGAGCTTGGTAATAATTTTTTTACCATCCGAAGAGATTATTCCATAAGTTTCTCCCAAACCCTTTATCCTGATACTACCTATTTTCATTTTGTCTACCTATGTATAAAAATTGCAGATGATTTGTTATTCTCAGTTATACAAAAACCAAATCTAATAAATTGTACCAGAGCATGGGGCTTTAATCGCAATACAAAAGCCTCAGCTAATCCTTCAGCACTTTCTAAGCTACGGGGATTGAACTTGTTATTTTGATACAGCTCATATGGGATTAGAATATTATATTTTGTCATACTCTTATCTGATACCCACTGTATTTTCTTCATATTTCGAAATATTTCATTGTTAAGATAAGAAGCAATAATTGCTTTATTTTTACCATGCTCCACAACTATTCGATCTATTTTTATATTATACAATTCCATTAGTCTGACTTGTTCACCTTCTGCCAGAAGGTTTGCGTCATCACGCGAAATGTAAAAAACAGTGGAAACTTCAACTTCTCTTGTTCCAAGATTATTTGTTGGATGATTGTCTAATGTTACCTTCATATTTTTGGCGCCATCGACAGTTAACATTATGGGATCCTTCACAAAAAATAATCGAATTGATAAGGGATCAATTATTTTTCTATTCATCGATTCCAATGCCTTAAATGGGGGTTTTGTTTCTGCCAAAGTTAGGCCCAGGCTCAACACAAAACTTCTAATTGCCTTGGGCTCAAATCCCCTCTTGCGCATTGCTGATAGAGTGAGTAGACGAGGATCATCCCAACTTGTAATAGCACCCTCGTCTAACAATTGTTTAATTTTTCTTTTAGAAACTGGCATGTTCTCAAATTCTAGTCTGGAAAATTCAACAACTAACGGTCTCCTTAATTTCAATCTATCAAGTATGGATAGGTATAATGTATTTCGTAATTCATACTCCTTAGTCCTTAAGGCGTGACTAACTCCATCGAGGCTATCCTCAACCGGTGCAGCAAAATCATAGGTGGGCCATATTTGTACTTTATCACCCAAAAGAGGATGTGGCGCTTCGATGATTCTGAAGAGTGTTGGGTCTCTCATGACTGTATTTTTATCCTGCATATTTCCTTTAAATCTAATTATGGCTTCGTTTTGATGGTACGTCCCGTCAAAGATTTTATCCAACCTCTCTAGGTTATTGATTGAATTATCAATATTTACTCTACACGAACACTCAAGTTGTTGCATTCTCAACTTGTGAATTTTGTTACTATCACATGTACACACATAAGCATCTCCATTCCTTGTTAATTTTTTTCCGTATTCATGTAGAATGAGTATGTCATCAGATGTATTTTTTATAATATCAGGTTTAATTCCTAACCATTCTAAATCGTTCTTTATGGCTTCATAGTACTCTAGTTTTTCGTTCATTGGATTAGTATCATCAAAACGTAGAATCAATTTACCATTATACATCCTGGCGTATTCATCATCTATAATGACCGCTTTTGCATGACCTATGTGAGGATAGCCATTTGGTTCTGGTGGAAATCTGGTAACTACCCCAGTACCTGTCATTTGAAGTTCGGGGAGCATACGAGATTGGATAGGATCCGGTCTAGCTTTAGAATCAAGAATGGTATCAACAGAACTTAAATCTTCTAAAGATTTTTTCTGTTGTTCTAATTCTAACCTATTTACGGAATCTACAACTATACTTATTTCTTCTATGAGACTCTTTAATTGACTTTTTAATTCAGGCTTCAAGCTAAGTATCCTGGAAAGAACAGTATTTACGTTTGTAGTTCCAGAATGTTCAGAGGCATTTTTAAGCGCTATAGCATTAACTAATCTGTGGATATCTTCGTTACTGTTCATAAGTCTATAGACTCCTTTCGACTATAAACTTTGCAGAAGATATGAGAGCATTTTTTGCACTAGTTTCATCATATTTTTTTATGCATTCAAAAGCTTTAATCATATTCTGATGAGCTGTTCTCCTTACTTCTTCTGCTATGTTCAATGAAGATATTGCATAAACTGCGTCCTCAACATAAATGCGATTTGCTCCTTTATATCCAAAAACCTTCATAATTTTTTCTCTTTTAGAAGTGTCAGCATTCTCTAATGCTAATAATATCGGATAGGTTTTTTTCCCCTCCCTTATATCATTTCCAACTGCTTTTCCTGTGAGTTTGGGATCACCTGTCACCCCTATTAAATCGTCTATTAGCTGAAATGCTATTCCAGTAAAACGTCCAAACTTAGAAAGGTTGTCTACGTTACCAACAAACGGCTTTGCAGAGCACAGAACACCTAGCGCACAAGAAACTTCGAAGAGAGAAGCAGTTTTTTTTCGTATCATGTCAACGTATTCATTTATAGTCGGAATCTTGTTACTGGATGCCATTTGAATATCGAGCCCTTGACCTTCGCACACATCTACACATGCTGTAGACAGAATTCTATTCATCTCCGCTATTATGGTATCATCATGTCCCATTTTCTTTCCGTGTAAAGACAGTATTTGAAATGCTTTAGAAAATAAAATATCTCCTGCTATAAGAGCGATAGGTAAGCCATATTTTTTATGGACTGTAGACGCCCCATGACGAATATCATCATTATCCATGATATCGTCGTGAATCAGCGAAAAATTATGGATTAGTTCTACCGCAGCTGCTGCAGGTAACGCTTTTTCTTCTTCGCCGGCAAACATTTCACAACTCTTTATGACCATAAATGGCCTGAGCTTCTTCCCACCGCTAGTCAAATATGTACTGGCTGCGTCATACAGTCTGATTGGTTGACCATCAAGAACAGATAGTGTAAATTTTCTTACCCGTGACACCACCTCATTAAGATCAGACTTCAGAGTATCCATTTTTTCACCTTTGCTAATTCTCCAGTAACTATGAATCTTGACTTGCTTAATTCAGCTATATTTTTGGATCCCACAAGAAACATCGTACTTTTCAATTCAGTTAGTGTCTTATTAGTAAATCCACATAAGCTTTCTAAGGATTTTGAAGCATATTTAAGGAACGGGAAGGCCATTCCGCACATGTTTGCGCCTAATGTGATGCACTTTGCAATTTCTAGGCCATTTCGAATTCCCCCCGAAGCAATAAGCGGTAGTTTAACTGAATTTCTCACTTCCATTAAGCTTAATGCTGTCGGGATACCCCAGTCCCAGAACAATTCTCCCAAATTTATCTTATCAGCATCATGAGCGGTTTCTGCCCTTAATTTTTCTACACCAGCCCAGCTGGTTCCACCGGAACCAGCAATATTAATAGCTGAAACCCCAGCAGATTCTAGTTTTTTAGCAACTTCCATAGAAATACCAGCCCCCACCTCTTTTACTATTATCGGAATATCAAAATTTTCACAAATATCTTTAATTTTTGACAAAACACCTTTGTATTTTGGTTCTCCTTCTGGTTGAATTAGTTCTTGAAGAGGATTCAAGTGCACAACAAGTGCATTTGCTTCAATCATGTCAATCATTTTCTTTATGTCTTGAATTTTCAACCCTTTAGAAAGCTGCGCTCCTCCTATATTCGCAACAAGAAATGAACTCGGTGCATTCGATCTTGCAATAGAATACGTTTCAGAAAGCTCGCTGCTCAACAGTCCGGCCCTCTGACTCCCAAGACCCATACCCAGACCAAATTTTTCTGCAACTAAGGAAAGCCTTGAATTTATCTTCGTTGCTTCTGGAGTTCCTCCAGTCATAGAATCAATAATAATTGGCGCACTGAAATTGTGGTTAAGAAATTTTTGACTGATATCGATCTTATCGTAATCAATCTCTGGTAATGCGTTATGGATTAATTTGACATCTTCCAAATACGTTGATGATTCTTTTGCTTGAACGTTCCTAGTTAAAGGAATAATTATTCCTTCTTTTTTACGTTGTTTTATAACCTCAACATCTGAAGGAAAGTCAGATTCATCGGGCATTTCCGATACTGGACCTTTTTCCCTTTATTACTGTACCTTCCGTTTCTCTGTTCTCGATTATTTTTAAGAGTCTCTCAGGTTTGAATCCATTTACAAAATGCACGTCTATTCCAGCAAGTGAAATCTTTGACGCTTCTCGAACTTTCCTTTTCATACCGCCTGTTATGTCTAATTTGACATCTGAAAATTTGATGAGTGATTTTTCATCAATTGTATGTATTACATTCTTAGTTTGAGGATCTTCGTATATTCCATCTACGTTAATTGCGAAGATTACCTTTTTTGGTCTTAATACTGTGGAAATCAAAGTCATCAATTCATCACCAGACAGAATTGAGTATTTATGACGTGTTCTATAAACAATGTCACCGTACGTTACTGGTACAATCTTATCTTCAGTCATATGAGCCAATTCAAAAATTTTCTTCGAAAATGGTTTTTTGCCTAAAATAAGCGAATAGGGAGGAATAGGATACGGGTTCATTTTTAACTTTAACATTGTTTTGATTATAAATTGGTTTAATGAAATCATTGATTCATGAACGACAGCTATACCTTCTGACGAATATCGCTCGGGTTTAGAATGCATTCCATATTTTATAGACCAGTAGTGACCAAACGATCCACCGCCGTGAATAAGTATGATTGGAATTTTTACATTTAAGAGTGACTTAATGATTCGATCTATAGCTCTCTTATTGAGAGTCATAGCTCTTTCTTTGTGGGTTACAACGGAGCCTCCTAGTTTAATTAAAACAAGGTCCTGCCGCATTAAGGTAGGTTTTTTTAAATAAATTTAAATTTTGATAATTTGCTAGAATTAGCCAAAAGCTACGCCATTATGATCAAATTCAACTAACATCCACTTTTCTGAGCCTTTGCTAATTCTATCTGAGATCTCCTTGCGTGATTCTGAAGGGATCAGTGCTATAATCGCTCCTCCTCTACCTGCACCTGTCAATTTAGCGCCCAAAGCTCCGTTGTCTAGACATCTTCCAATCAATTTTTCAATCATAGGATGTGATACCCCTAAGAGGGTCAATAGCTTATGATTTTCTGTTAGCAGATTGCCAAGTTCTACTTCATTTCCTTCAAGCATTGAATTCAAAGCCCTCTTGCAGATCATACGGGCCCTCGAAGAAAGATCTTTGAAGAGAGTTATGTTTTTTTCCCTAAAATGCCTAACCTGCGATACCACTTCTCCTGTTGCATGCTTTACTCCGGTAGTCCCAATAAGCAGCGAAAAGTTCTTTTTAATTCCTATCTTGCTGAATCCTCTGTCCGGTTCATAATTCACTATTCCTCCAAAAGTAGACACGTAACAATCTATCCCTGAAGAATTCATATGTATATTTTCCTCCATAGTCTTTGCGGTTCCGTAAATACGATCCCTATCTCGATATGAAAACAAGGAATAAAGTGCTGCGACTGTTGCAACACACGATGCTGCAGATGATCCCAAACCTTCTCCATAGGGAATTTGAGAATCAACATCCAAATTGATTCCTACGTTATGGTTATTTTGTTCAGATAAAACATGTTTTACACACTTGAATATTGGATATAGAAAAGATAAACTTTCATCAGGCGCCAAAACAGGGTCTACCTTACTTGTTGTTCGTACATTTAGTGAATATTCTCCAGATTTGATACTAATCTGCATATTGTCGTTAACTTGTGCATGAACCTTGATGCGTTTATTTATTGCTGTCACAATTGCAGGGTTTTTGTAGATTACAAAATGTTCTCCAAAGAGTATTACCTTTGCAGGCGCTGATGACACAGCTTCATTTAAATGGTCATTCATACAAATATTATTGAAGAATAGCCCACTACTGATTTATTATCTCCTACTATATCTCCACTCGTCGCATATTTTAGTAACTTACCTTTTGTAGCCCCCATTCTTTTTGAGATTTCCATAACTGTAGCAATCGCACCATATCCGCATGCCGTTACATTAAATGAAATCAATATAGAGTAAAATTTTTCTATATCAAGAGAAAGAATTGCAGAAATAAGGAGATTATCTTTTTCATGAGCTTTACTATTTGATTCGTAATGCGTTAAATCAGAGGAGGCTATTGAAATCAAATTCCTTTTTTTTATTGATTTATATATTCCGTTACCAAGCTTAAGGCTCGTGTTCTTCCCCTGATCAATCAATGTTATCGGTACTATTTTGAACCCTTGTCTAATGTATTGAAGGAATGGGAGTTGAACCTCAATACTATGATCCCTGGAATGTGCGAATTCATCATAGTTTACTAGTCCACAATTTTGGTGTATATCATGAGCCAATTCTGTATCAATTTCTATTTCACCTAGCGGTGTATTCCAAGAACCATTATCCATAATTGCTACATCCGTACCCAGGCCGTAATGATTTGGACCAAGTATTATGGCCGATTCAAATTTCGATGCTGATAATTGGTAATACCCATTTGCCGCTACTGAACCCGAATACATATAGCCAGCATGAGGAGAGACTATTCCGTAAATCTGCTCATTATTGCTGGAAGGTGGTAACTCTCCCGGACCAAAATTTACATCATTAAATAATGATTCAAGATTCTCGTTTAGTTCGTTACGATTTTTTGGATAAAATATTCCAGAGACAGCGGGTTCTCTAACGTATGATTTCAAGATATCTCTTCGACCAATTTGGTCTCGAAATCGTCTATCGATATCTTCATCTCATTATCCGACTTTATCTTCCCCTGCTTCTTCAGAACTTCCCTCGTAAGTAGCCAGTATACGGTTGCAAGGGCTTTTCTTCCCCTATTATTTGCGGGAATAACCAAATCCACATTGGATGTAACGTTGTCGCTATTTGCAATAGCAACAACTGGAACTCCGGCCCTTGTTGCTTCCAGTACCGCCTGCTGATCTGCTTGAGGATCGGTGACAATAACAATCTGGGGTTCCATATAACTTGACAATGATGGATTCGTAAAGGTTCCAGGCATAAAACGTCCTATTATTCCAAATGCCCCAGTTGACTCACAAAACTTTTGCACAGGAGTTTTTCCATATTCTCTGGCCGACGTCACTACGACTTTGGAAATATCTGATCTTCCAATAAACTTTGCAGCAACATCTATTCTGGTAAGTGTTTTACTGATATCTAGAATATAAAGGCCTTCTGGATTTGCACGAACTATAAAGGGAGCCATAAATTTAGTTTTAACAGGAGTCCCTACGCGTATTCCTGTTGAAAGTATCATTTTTTCTAAATTATCATTTTCAATTTCCTCGCTTTGACCAGCTGTGTCTACATTTGATTGAATAAATGTCTCTCCAGATTCTTGATTCTTATGTTCAATAGAAGAACCATCGGTATTTTCTTCTTGGTTTGCACTTGACATTTCAGTTAACAGACAAATCTATCATGCCTTTTATTAAATCATACTCTGAAAGTCTTAATAGTTCATTTAACTTGGATACTCGCTCTCCACCAATCACTCCAGTTTTAATCATTTTTGAAGATGTTGCTATTGCTATGTGAGATAAATGTGCATCAACAGATTCACCAGATCTGTGTGATGTTATTATTTTAATATTATTTTTCGTACAATTATCCGCAAAATCTAGAGCATTGTACAAAGTACCTGCCTGATTTACTTTCAAAATTGCAGCACTACATGCACCGTGTTTGCAAGCTTCATCTACCCTTTCAGAATTTGTAACTAGCATATCATCTCCAGTAACATAACATTGATTATTCCTTTTAGTTATTACAGCCATACTTTCAAAATCATCTTCGTTCACAGGGTCTTCTACATAAATTAGTTGATAATTCTTGATTAAATTCTGAACGAAATCTATCTGTTCTTCAGTATTCCTCACTAACCCCTGTCTAGAATAATCATAAAGTTCCCTTTTAGAGTCCCACAGTGAGGAACTTGCAAAATCAATTCCTAAAGCAATATCCTTCCCTATTTTTAACCCTAAGTTTTCCACGGCCTGGGCAACAATTGATACTGCTTCATCATTATTCAAATTTGGAGCCCATGCACCCTCATCACCCCTTCCATAGGTAAATTTTCTATCCTTTTTTTCCAGTAGTACTCTGACCTCTTTATGGACGTCGAAATTCATCTGTAATGCTTCCAAAATTCCTTTGGCTCCTGTTGGACAAACTAATACTTCTTGAATATCGGGAGTACCAGGTCCAGCATGCGACCCACCCCCAACGATGTTTCCTAGAGGATAGGGAAATCGATATGGACCCTTTTTGTTCAGCATTGCAAATAGAGGCAGATTAAGTGACATCGACGCAGAAGCTGCTGCGGCAATACTTAGGCCGTATGCAACAGTCCCCCCCGTTCTACTAAAAGCATTAGAGGTATCTATGGATTTTAGAATTTCTAAGATAGACTTCGGGTCTGAAGCGTCAACCCCGACAAATTTATGCATATTATTTTCAAATGTGAGAAGGGTTAAATCTGGATCATTATCAATAAAACTTGGGACTTCATGACTTCCTACACTAGCTCCCGAAGGTGCACACGCTCTACCCAGGAACTTGTTGTCTGTAATTACATCTATCTCTATTGACCTTGAGCCTCTGCTATTAAAAACTATTCTTCCTTTCAATGATGAAATTGAAGGCATATTTCTTCAAGGTTAATCTATTTCTGACTCGATTTCCGACATACGTCTGCGAAGTGCCTCGTAATATGGAATTACCTGGTATATAGTTTCAACGGATGAGACAAACATTCTTCTGCAACAATATCTTTTGATATTGAGTGAGTCCATGACTTGCGCCGGGTCTTCTCCAGCTTTGATTCTGTTTGAATATTCACTATACTTATTAGCTATTACATTTCCACAGGTAAAACATCTTACAGGTATCAGCAATGCCTCTTTATTTTCAGATGTCTTATAAAAACCATGTATTTAGTACTTTAGTGCTTATATAGCAAATATTCAAATTAGCGATTTTGAACCGCTAAACCTATGCGGGAGTCGCCCAGCTTGGTCAACGGCGTAAGACTGAGGCTCTTATCCCTTAGGGGTTCATGGGTTCAAATCCCATCTCCCGCATCCAACCAGTAAATATCATTTAGGAAAGATTTTTGATATAGTATAATAACGTGAAGTCCTGTGTTTTTCAATGCATTTTTCGCAAAGTGATTTGTGTCCATACTTGACGTGACATTTACAGTCACACAATTCAGTATTGTCTAACAATCAAGCGGTTTTCGAAAATATATTATTTAAAAAATTTAGATCATACCGAAAGTTGATTCGATAGATTTTTTATCAATAGTTTCATAGATTATCATATTGGATGTGGATTTATTATTAAAAAGAAAACAAGATCTATATGCTTTATTAAAATCACAACATGAAGCAGAAGTGAATGAAATGAATCATTATATGTCAGTATTAAGTAGATTGAACAACGGTATAATTAGGAATTATGTACACAAATTGCTTGATGATGGATTGCGACACATTGAATATATATCTAATATGATGACAGCTATTGAAGGAGCTAGTAGCACTTTAAATCTGACAAAACAAGGGATTATTAAGTCGATAGATGAAGAAAAGGAATCAAGGGATCTATTACTAAAGTGTGTAACGCTTGCTGACGATTTAGAAACAAAATCTTTATTGAAAAGCATTGTAGTTGATGAAGAACACCATATCAAAATATTGCAACATATTGAAGAACTAGTGTCTGCATCCAGACAATGACACTTAATTTTAATTCTAAATTTTTTTATCCCACTATTTTATGTTGAATATAATTCATGCAATAGTACAAAACTATATAGAAAATTCGAAGTGTTTTCCTATTGTAGCAAAAGATGGAATTACAACGGATCAATTTGCTATTCATAGAGAAGATGTATTATTTGTAAAAGCTTCCATGAGCGTATTATATGTAAAAATAAGAATTCCTGCAATACTTGGATCGATAAGTGTTGCCAAGAATCTTGATTATTATCAGTGTAAGATTTGTCATGAGATACCGTCAATTCCTGACACAGAGCAGGTCAAACTAACGTTACAGAAACTACGTGTGATAATTATTGCGTTATTTCTAAAACTGAACAAACTAATGGCAGAAATAGAATCAGAGAACTCTGATAAATACAATAAATATTTTTTAGAATGGAATAAGTATTCCGAGGAAACCTTAATAACCACTTCTGCAGTTTTGATTGCCTATCAACAAGGAAGAACAGAAACCAAAATTATTGATACCTTAAAAGGTACCATGGAGTATCTTCAGATATCAACGTCCGTGTTAGATGAGGAGATTTGGCATTTATACTAATCAATTACTTTGTGAATCCAAAAGCTTCGAGGACTTCCATACTATGACCCATCGGTTTGACCTTATTGAAAATTCTAACTATTTTGCCATTTTTATCTATTAGAAAGGTCGTCCTGTTAATTCCCATATACTCTTTACCCATGAATTTTTTCAATCCGTAGGTTCCGTACTTTTTTGAAATGGTGTTGTTTACATCAGCAGCTAGGTGATAAGGTATGTTCATCTTTTGCTTGAATTTTTCATGTGATTCCTCGGTATCTGGACTCACTCCAATTATTTCAATGTCGGTAGTTTTGAATTTATCATAATCTCTTGTAAATTCTGAAGCTTCTGTTGTACAGCCTGTTGTAAAATCCCTGGGATAAAAATACAACACTACTTTTTTATCTTTAAAATCAGATAAACTCAATGTTCGATTCTTATACTTAAATGAAAAGTCCGGCGCAGTCATTCCTTCTTTCAAATCATTTGGACGTAATAATTCATTATCTGTCAAATTTAATATAACTAAATTATGAGGATGGCAGAATAAAAGCGTTGGTGATTAGTTGATTCTCATTACTTTAAAATATAACTTTGGACTGAAATTCAATAGTTGATTAGCTAATCGCTAAGTGGATTTTATGAAAAAGTACGACATAGTAGTTGTGGGCGGTGGACCCGCAGGTCTTTCAGCTGCATATTCTGCGGCCAGAAAAAATGCCAAAACTATTGTTCTAGAAAAAGATGATTCCATAGGGCAGAACATTCGAACTAGTGGAGTATCTTGGATAGAAGACATGAAAAGACTTGAAATACCAGAAATATATTATAACCCAATAAAGAACTTTAGAATCATCTCTCCATCAAAAGACATCATTCTTTGTGGAAGCACACCAAAGTCTTGCGTCCTGGATGTCAGGGCTACTTACCAATATCTAGCAACGTTAGCTGCTAGGGAAGGAGCGGAAATATCAGTGAGAAGCGAAGTACAATCTGCAATAACTCATTCAAATAAAATCACTGGAATTCTAGCTAATACCCCTAAGGGAAAAGAGCAATTCGATTCAAAACTAGTAATTGATGCCAGTGGATTTAATAGTATTGTAGCAAGAAGAGCTGGAATTGCTAATAATTGGAAAAGATATGGAATAGGTGCTGAATACGAATGCTACTGCGATGAAGTAGATGCTGAAACTTGGATTTTGATGGTTGGAGATAAATACTCAGATGCTGGCTACGCATGGATTTTTCCAATATCAAAACAACGTGTAAGAATAGGAACGGGTGTAGGACGTCCGGAATCAGTTGCCGATCCTATTAAATTGTTGAACTCAATTCTAGAAGCCAAGCTCAAACCACTAGAAGAACTTGGAAATATTCAGCCAATTGAATTACATTATGGTTTCATCCCAAATGAAGGTTCGCGCAAGTCTACCATTTTTGACGGGTTGTTGTTAGTAGGAGATTCAGCAGGGCAGGCTAACCCTCTTGTTCTTGAAGGTATTAGGTTTGCAATAGAATTTGGGAAGATAGCAGGCGAGATCGGTGCTAAATCACTATTGATGGGCTGTACAAGAGAATCGTTACGCGAGTACGAAATACTCTGGAAAGAACGTGTTGACTCTAAAATAAAATCATCACTTAAAGTTCAGTCAAGATGGTTGAGGATGAATAATGATTCTTGGGATAGAGAAGTTGAAATCATCCGGCAAATGACTGCTGAAGAGTTTGTTGACTTCATAAAGGCTCAATTCACTACTAGTAAATTAATGAAGCTGATGCTTACTCACCCACACGCTACTGCAAAACAGCTATTTGGACTAATTTTGGGCAAGTAATTGATAAGCAAGATTTTTATATGATTCAGAAAGAGCAAATTTAGTCTTGGCTGGAGAAAGTGTTAGCCAGTTTGCACCTATTATGTATATGCTTGGATTTGGGTTACTTGCCACTATTCCAGTTTTGTTTTTGTCAAAATTGTTGTCACCAAGACGAAGATATAATCCTGTAAAGTTCTTGCCAATGGAGTGTGGTCAGATGCCTTCTGGTGAGGGTAGAAGTCACTTCATGATGCAATATTATTCCTATATCCTCATGTTTGTCGTATTCGATGTCATGTCACTTTTCTTGTATGCATGGGGAGCATCACTCTTTTCAATCCCGCGTTCAGCAACACTTCCAATAATTGGATTTCTTGCTATAATGTTTTCTGCCATGGGTTATGCGCTCTATCTTTCTGGGAGGAAGGGGATTTGGTAGTTTTTGGGTTTATTGATTCAAGTCCCAAGTATGATGAATGTGAATTGGAGTTTGAGATAAGATAATGCTAAAAGATCTAGTAAATCCAACTAATTTTAATCTCCTAGTTGGAAAACTAGGGGACGTTCTTACAAAAGCGTTAGACCAGCCGC
>JAJPIN010000194.1 GCA_021324715.1 Nitrososphaeria archaeon | reverse complement strand
AGATCTAAATAAAAGTTATATTCCCAAGGTCTTTCTTTAGTAGGCCTTGACTCTATTTTAGTAAGATTAATTTTAGCGGCATTAAATTCTTGTATCACTGAAAATAACGTTCCTGGAGTATGCTTCAATCCAAAAATCATTGAAGTTCTATCATTTTTGGTAGGATTAGTATTCTGATCGGACAGTACCAAAAACCTAGTAAAATTATTTTTCCTATCTTCGATATTTTCCTCAAGAATTTTCATATCATAAAATTCTGCAGCGTTCTTACTTGCAATTGCTCCAGCGTCAACAATTTTTTTTTCTTTAATAATTCTAACAGAACCGGCTGTATCATAAGTAGGTACAGGATCGAAATTTCTTTTTTTGATATAATTTCTGCACTGGGCTAATGCTTGGGGATGCGAAAGTACTCTGGTTATTGTCGAATTATTTTCTAATGCAATTAGGCAGTGGTTAATTCTGAGAAATAATTCTCCGGTGATTTTTTTTTCAGTACCTAATAAAAGGTCGTAAATCTCGTTCACAGAACCCTCAATTGAATTTTCAATCGGAACCACTGCAAAGTCAATGTTATTATCTCGTAACGCATCAAAAATATCTTGGAATAATTTCATAGGAACCGGCTTTGATTCAGGAAATAACTTTTTGGCGGCAATCTCACTATATGCTCCATGCTCCCCTTGGAACGCGACAATTTTCCCTTTCAAATTATTTACCTATTTTAAAGAAACTTAATTCTTATATTTTTAGGTCATCCTTCTGCAGACCTCTAAGAATCATGGCATAATTGAACCTGTCAACTATTCTGTCATATGATAAAGTATTTAATGCTTAATTCTTGGAATTAACATAGATGCAACTAGACCAACAGTCTATTGATCCTCTAGATAAAGAACTTTTGAATGACATTCAATGGACATTTCCTCTGTCCGGTAGACCATATCTCGAAATAGCTACTAAACATCGAATTAGTGAGGATGATGTAATGAGAAGAATTTCTTATTTGAAACGATGCGGACTAATAAGACAAATAAACGCAATTTTTGATACGAGGAAATTAGGTTATAAGAGCGCGTTAGTTGCATTTGCCGTTAAAAAGGATAGGCTTGAATCAGTGGCATTGGAAGTTAATAAACATCCGGGCGTAAGCCACAATTATGAAAGAGATCATGAGTTTAATATGTGGTTTACATTGGCTGTTCCTCCTGATGGAGACTTGAAAAAAGACCTCGAACAGATGGCATCATTCGATGGTGTAATAAAGTTCCGTCTTTTACCAACTCTTAAACTATATAAAATAGGGGTGAAACTCGATATGGTAAATAGCGATCCTGCCAAAATAAGTCCGGATGATAGTGTAAAGACAATAGATCAAAAAAAGTTTGACATTACAGCAAGAGACAAAGAATTCATTAGGGAATTACAAAAAGATCTGCAGGTGATTGCAAGACCATTTGATACATCTGCCAACAATCTTGGGATAACCGTTGATGAGTTATTCAAGAAGGCTATAGAATATGAATCAATAGGGGTTATGAGACGATTTGCAGCAATCCTACGACACAGAGATGCTGGTTTTACTGCAAATGGAATGATTGTTTGGAAAGTTCCGGATGGTAATATTGATGAGGTTGGTTACAAATTGGCATCATTTCCGCAAGTTAGTCATTGTTATAGAAGACCAGTATATCCTGATTGGCCATTTAACCTATTTAGCATGATCCATGCGAGAACAATCGACGCGGCCAAGCAGATAGCGATCGAGCTGTCCAATTTTACAGGAGTTAGGGAATATAGAATTCTCTTCAGTTCAAGAGAGTTCAAGAAAGAAAGGGTAAAGTACTTTGTCGATTAACATTCATTTCATTTTGTATGTTTTATATTGTCGACTTGATGATAATAATAATAAATAATTGTGATTGAATCCTATTTATTTCATTGAAATGTTAATCATAGATTTAATATAATATGTTACCAAATAGTGAATCTGCGTACTAAAGTTTTATTTTGATTTGAAAAATCGTCAGAAAACCAATTCAAATACAGTTACATAAATTGCATTAATTGAAATATCGGCATTTGAATGATGTTTAATTAAAGATACAAATTTATTATTTGTAGAATGTAATTGGCGGTTAAGCGAAGTTAGCCCAGACTGGTCAAGGTACGAGCTTCCCAAGCTCGGGATCGCGGGTTCAAATCCCGCACTTCGCAAATAAAAAATTCAATTCCATTCTTCAAACAGTATTTGATTCTCATGTACCCTATAAAATCCAAAAAGTATTTTAGAATATACTTAAAAACCTGTGTTTGTCATTCTCTTAATAAAGTTGAAGCAAGTAATAACATTTCATTCCTACAAGGGTGGTACTGGAAAAACCACTTTAGCAACCAACTTGGCGGCATTGTTAGCTAAAAAAGGAAACAACGTATGTATTGTTGATATTGATGTTTATGCGCCCAGCCTTCATTCATACTTTGGAGATAAAGTTCAAAATAAAATCAAGAACACTATAAATGATTATATTGTTGGTGCTTGCGCAGTTGATGACTTATTAGTTGAGGTGACACCCATACAACAATTATCGGAGAAGGGGTCTTTAGAGGGCAAGATAATTGGTTGTTTTTCTAGTCCAAAAAGAGAGGATATTCTAAAGATCGAAGGAGTAAAAGAAGATAAAAACAGGATGAGTATGCTCAAGAGATTCATTAACTTTAGAGAGGAATTAATCGAGAAAAACGATATTGATTATGTAATCATGGATTCAAGTCCTGGAATTAGATTTTGGGCGATAAATGCCTTAGCACTATCAGATATTGTATTTCTCACGCTAAAAATGGGAGACATGGATATCGGAGGAACTAAGATGATTGCCAATGAGATATTGGCTCAGTTTAAGGAGCAAGGAAATACCAAATATTATCTCCTCCTCAACAGAATTGCGGGATACTGTATTCCACATACGCAAATTGGTCAATCTCACGATCCTAATTCAGAGCCAAATTATAGCACCTTAACTCCAGTAGCAGATGACTTTATTAAGAAATTGAGTACCGAAACAGGTATTGACGTGATGGACTCTATCCCATGTTATTGTGATATCCAATTTGCGCAGAAGGAATTTCTAACGGTTCTAGGGTATCCCGAACATCCTTTCTCACATCAAATTGAGCACCTAAAAACGTTAATAGAAATCTGAAACGATTTATTGAATTTTGTTTCCATATGCTTGAAAAAACAGGTATATAGATCCAAATCGATATAGTATCCAAAATGTCTATTCCAGGGGCTGCTGAGCTCACAGATGGCGAAGAAAATATTTCTCCCACATTGTTTCTTTTGTCTGGTCCACCTGGAATTGGGAAGAGAGATTATTGTAGAGAATTTCTAGAAGAAGGCTTAAGCTCTAGAAAAAGATGCATTTTTGTTTCCTCGAAAATTACGAACATGGAAGACATAGACTTCTTTAACGTGAACGAAAAAAAATTTGATTCGTTATTTGTTAATCCGGTGCTCCTATACGATAGTCCTGATGAAAAATCTTTAAATGAAACTTTGAAGCAAGTGATTTCTTATCTCTCATCTGGACAAGTTGATGCCTCTCTACATCAACGGAGTAAAATTGGTGCAGAAAATGGAGACAATATTGTATATTTTGTTATGGATTCACTAAATCATTTTTGTGATATTTTTGACGTTTACCCTATTAAAAAATTTTTGACAAAACTAACTCTCCAGCTGAAGAAAAAGAGAACTACAGGAATTTTTACTATTGATTCACCGATATCTCCAGAGTATCAACCCATAATGTCATTTTGTGATGGGATTATGGAAATGAAATTTGAAGAATCAAATGGCTCTTTGAGTAGGAAAATAAGACTCCTTTCTATGGGTGGACGTGCAATGACAAAACCGACTTGGTTACAATTTAGTATTGATAAAAATGGAAGATTTACCTTTGCAGACGATCTAGTCAAATGCACATTAGATGGGAGAGTCATACAACATGCTCCAGTTTATTATCTTGACTTACCATTTCATTCAGAAGGCTGTGCAAGAACATATAGAAAATTTATGTCAGTTTTTAAGGACCTTGATCCAAAATATGAAGTTTTGAATTATAATTTTTGTTTTATTGATATTGTAGGATTGTCTAATCCAGAGCTTGCGGTCCACCGGCAAAAGGAAAAGATCGTAAGATTGAATGAATTTATCAGTTCCTGTGATTCATTCAGAAAAATATCGGATGATTTAAAAATAATTCTTCCTGCTGGAGACGGCATGGCCATAGGGTATGAAAACAACCCTGAACTACCATACAAATTAAGCGCCGAGCTTCATGGCTCTCTCCGCAAATATAATAAACGAATGATGATGGATAACACAATTAAGGTTAGAATTGGATTAAGTTCTGGGCCGGTATTCACAGTTTATGACATATCAAACAGACTTAATGTTTGGGGGCCCGGTATAATAATGGCAAGGAGGGTAATGGACCTGGGTGATAGCTGGCATATCCTCATTACAGAGAATTTTGCCAAGCAACTGATTCCATTATACGAAGAATACAGAAATAATATCAGGTTTATTGGATCGTATGAAATCAAACATGGAGAAAAAATCAATGT
>JAJPIN010000110.1 GCA_021324715.1 Nitrososphaeria archaeon | reverse complement strand
TATTACTTGGTTCCAACAAATAATTTTTGTATTCTATCTTAGGGTTTTTCCTTTGTTTTTGTGCCTATATCTATTATTTCATCAATATCAGAAACGAATATCTTTCCTTCTCCTGCAAGCCCAGTGCTAGTACTTGCAAGTATCTTGTTTACTACTTGTTCAACAGTAGCATCATCCACTACAGTAAATACAGTAAGGTTGGCATTAAATTCAGGTGTATAGAGAGAAGTACCTCTTCCCGAGTGCACTGCCGCTGGGGGATTCACACCTCTTCCTTTTGAATCGTAATACGTAAAGCCACCAATATTCAATTCCTTCATTGCGGAAAAAGTGTCTGTCATTTTTGACTGTGGAATAATAGCCTCTATTCTTTTCATAGTTATTACTGTATCCTACTACTTTTATTAAAATTTTCTTATCCAAAAATTAATTTTAACAAAGTTTAGACAGAAAATAAGTTTAATTTCATAAAAAAAGGCAGTCAAAATTAGAAGGGTCTAATCATTAAGAATGGATTAACGCATTTTTTCTATTTGTGTAAACTCCAACTATAATTACGGCTATTCCAATGCATATAATCACTATATCTCCAGGAATCAAAATAGCTGCAACTTCATTAACCATCCCAAAGACCATCAACATGATACCAAAGATTGTCAGAGATATCCCAGCTAATATTTCTCCATTCAAACCATTCGCTACCATACATATGTTCACATATTAGTATCAATAAAAATCATTTCATTGACTGAATACTATTCAGATCTCATCCTTTCTGACCGTTTTTTCCATGCAAACAGCATGAAAATAAAAGGTATCGTCATCACTGTGGTAGCGATTAGTACTGGCTGCACTATCGCCATGTCTACCGGAATTCCTATGGCCATAAAGTATGGGAATGGATATAGTCCTGACACGAAAAACCAAACAGCCACAATCATCAATATGTAAGGCCAATTCTTCTTGATGAATGAGGCAGTCTCAACTTTCCGTGAACTACATCTAATACATCTTGTTCCCTGTCTGTTTATACAGGATGAGCATACAACCTTCGAACAAATAACGCAGGACTTGCTACCAAATCTGGTTCCACATACTTCACAATTGGTCAACAGGTAAATTAAGGAATAACAATACGTAATAATGTTTCAGACTCTACCAAATGATTTGTGGGCGTATTTTGCATTGCAAAACTTAAAAATTTAAAACTACAAACTAGATTTTCTGTCTTCAACAACCTATCCACTTGTTGCGCTTTGGTTAATATCTCTAAGTGATGGAGGGGTTAGCAATACGGTTTGATTTCTGATTACTTCTCGCATAGGTAGTCCATATTCTTGTCTCAACTCTGCTTGTTGTGTATTAATTCTTTCGGCAGAAAAAGATGGTCCTATGTGCCCAAATACAACATAAGCAATAATTATTATTCCTATGGATATACCCATTACGAGTATACTCAAAGCTACACCCTTCATGTGGAAATATCCTCCTCCAGAATGTATCTTCTCGTCGTGCGAAGACATGATGAGTTTAGCTGACTTTAGAGCTTAAAAGGATTTGGATTGTAGCCGAAAGGTTACGCATCATCTACTTTGAATTTCATAACAACAAATGAATAAAACTTTGTGCTCTTGTATTTAGATAATGATTGAAGAAAAACTCGAATCAATTGGAATAAAGTTATCAAATCCTCCTCAACCTATTGGTGCATACGTTCCAATACTACAAAGTGGGAATTTGATTTTTGTTTCTGGTCAAATCCCATTGACAAGTGGAAAACTGCCCGAAAAACACAAAGGTAAAGTATCAAGTCAAGTTTCTATAAATGAATCCCAAGCCGCATCAAAACAATGTACGATAAATGCACTAGAGCATCTGAATAATTACCTAGGGAATCTGGAAAAAATATCTAAATTCGTAAAAGTTACTGGATATGTAAATAGTGATCCTTCGTTTAAAGATCATCCTAAGGTCATCAATGGAGCTTCAGATTTTCTATTGGAGATCTTTGGAGAAAAAGGGAGACATGCTAGAGTTGCCATTGGAGTCAATAGCCTGCCTCTTGATAGTGTCGTAGAGTTAGACTTTATGTGTGAAGTGCACTAGTCGAAGCGGAGAATCGTCCGAATTACTATTCATCTTGCATTACTTGGTTGTCAGGTCTTAAAAGTTTGTTCTAGTTTGAACTATGTGACTTAAAAAACAAGACTCATATTTACCATCTGTTAACTTTCGTCTAAATTGGATATACTGGAAGGAAGCAGCCTTGCAACTAATCTGTTTGAAAGATATTCTGCAAATTCTCGTAACTGGAAATTTCTGATATCTGTAAATCAACTTAATGGCAACTTTTATGATGCCATAGTAAGTAATCCAAATGAAGTTTGGCAATTAAAGATTGATTCAATCTACAAGCCAAACCCATTTATTGTTGGAACAAAGGTTGACGTAGACCCTGTAAAATTTAATGATAATACACACATGCCATTTGGATATAGAAAACTGGATCCAAAGAAAATTGGAAAAATATTATCCAGTATTGGTGAAAATGAAGACGAGAATGCAATCAGCTCATACATTGCTTCCATGATCTCTTCGACAAAGCCAGAGATACCCACTCCAAATAACAGTTACGCATACGGACCGTTTTTGTTTACACAAATAAACCCAATTAAAGTGGATGAATATCAGAAAAAAATTTCCGACAAGTTGGCAAACAGGATCAAAGACAAACTGAGATTGCTATATACTGGCTATGGTTGAATGAATGGTTCCAATTTTTTTATTTTATTAAATATAAGTAGGCGATAAATTCAGTACTAATTTGATATCAGTATTGATACTAATAATAGTAATTAATTAATGGGGTCGGCCGGATTCGAACCGGCGGCCTCCAGCGCCCAAGGCTGGCATCATACCAAGCTAGACAACGACCCCATATACACGGTTTAGCATTTGCGATATTCAGAGTATAATTTTAACCTTGACAAATGGCATTTAAGACAAACATTTTGATGGATTCTTCAT
>JAJPIN010000230.1 GCA_021324715.1 Nitrososphaeria archaeon | reverse complement strand
TCGATAAGCGAATCACATCCAAAATTTCATTCAATAGTGAAGTGGGCTGTAGATTCATTCATTTCAAATCCAAATTCTAAATTGTGGTATTTAATGGGCTCGCTTGGGATGTACTTGTCCAAACGTATTTCAAAAAAAGTGAACATTAATGGATACAATCCTCTAATTCTACAACAAAGATCATGGTCAAATCTCATCTCATTGAGTTTAATACCTTAAGAGACTTGAAACAATCCCAGATATCAGATCTGTTGTTCTTCTCAATCATTTGGTAGTAACAAACTTTTAGAGTTTGAAGCATTTTGACGAGTTTTATCAATTTCCAACGCCTTATTGGTCCAGATAGCAGCCTCATCATATTTTCCTAATTCCGCTAATGCTCCCCCTTTATTGTATAAAGCATCTACAAAATTAGGATCAATTTTTATCGCCTTATCAAACATTGTTATTGCTTCTTCAAATCTATCTAGATTGGCGAGTGAAATTCCTTTGTTATTTAATACCTGAGCCGAATTAGGCTCAATCTTTAAAGAATTATCAAACCAGGTAATAGCATCTTCATATCTTCCAAGTTTATTAAATGCCAATCCTTTACCATTTAGAGCCTCAACGGATCTAGGATCAATCTTTAGAACTTGATCGTATAATTTGATTGCCTCCTCATATTTTGATTTGTTTATTAACAAGTTACCTTCCAGAATCCTTTCAGAAACAAAAGTGGAGTTTATTGTTTGGGAAGATATAGCCTTAACATCTATTATTTGATAACTAACATGAGCAGTGCAAATCAGTAGTGTCAAAATTATCGTTACTGCTAATGAATATATGCGAATAAATTTTTTGATTGAAATGGTTATGAGTTTAGGGCCAAGAATTTCTTTCAATTTTTCTATATATTACAAGGTACATCATTATAGATAAATTATTTTCGAAATAAATTCAACTGTCATTACAAAACTCTACGAAAATTGAGAATGTTTATCTCCCAAAAATACTTCCTAAAGGATCCAATCCAGTTATTGGGCTACATTGAGGTTGACCTGTGACATGGTCTATAACTGGTGTGTTATTTTCAAGCACTGGAATCTGTCCTGGTGGGCATTTGACACTTTGCTGTGCAAATATTACCAGATTTCCTAATAAGAAAGAGTATATACTCAAAAAAATTGTCAAGATAATAAATACGCTTAAACTTTTCAATATATTTCATTCATGCCTGAAACTTTAAAGTTTTCTCCTCTACAAGACGTTCACTTCAGCCGCTATGACACTAATATTAGTAGTGATATTTAGGCAAAGAATTTTGTATTTACACGGTACTCCTGTAATTACGTCAGGTATTATCTTGAAGGTCATTTCAACTTGGCAGTAGTCCAATTAAAGATACCAACATGGTGGCTATTACAGAAGCAATAGCAGCCCATTCTTTTAATTTATTTAGAAAGGGTTGCCTTGTTAAAAATGCCGATACTGGCTTTTGTGAAAATTTGGCGAGTTGCCGAACAGGTTCCAGTGTGTTACTTTCGACATATTTATCGGGCAAAAAATCTTCCATAATATCTTGCATGATCTGGTTTTTTTCGTCTATCGGGGATGATGCTATTTTAGAATAAATTTTGGTTTTAAGATCCCCAATTTCAAGTGAGATTAACCTCCGAAGATAATGATTATATGAATTTAAACCCATCGTAAAATAACTCATTTTTCTAGCTTCGTTATTTTCATCCCTACAAATCACAAAACAACCCCTAGCATAATATAGTCTAAAATCTTTCCTCATACGAATACATAACAATTTGAAGATAACAGCGAAGAAAACCAGCATTAACAGTAATGCTGGATAGTCTACATACAATTCATCTTTATTGAGGCTAGCAGATACAGACTGTGGATTAGCCTGGATTTCCTGTTTTACTTCTGAGGGTAAAAACTGAATTGTGCTGTTAATGATTGGTTCTGATATTGATTCTGTACTCCATATGCCAAATAGAAGGACCAGCGGAATGATGACGTATAGAAGTTTTTTTATGAATTCGTACTCGTCTACTGCTTTTCTATATCCTCTATCCCTGAAATAACGTTCAAGGGAAGCCGGAGCAGGATAGGGTGGATATACAACCAGTATGAAGATAAACACGACAATCTGTAAGTAGGTAATAATAGCAAGGGCAGCAAAAAACTGTGATGAACATTTTTTAATTAATGTCAATTGCCCTGTTTTAGGATCCTTTTCAAAGTAGACGCAATTCTGGGCTTGGTCGTAAATAAAATAATGTGAAAGTATTACCAATAGAGGAATTATAATAAGTGAAATAATGGTCATTGCTTTGCCAGAAACGACCCAAAAATCAGATAGTCTATAACCGATGTTATTCAATTTCTGCATTAATAGTCAGATTAAATTTTGGAATAGATATAGATAAAGTCATCCTCGAACATGAATAAAATGTAATATTATGTGTTTATTAATCATAAACAGATTGAAGTAATATTTTACTATCGCTTCATAGATCCTTTTATTATGGGTTAAAATGTCTGAATATATTTTAGGCAAAATCAAAAACGAGGACTTTCTTATTTCAGAAATTAGAAGTGCTAACAAACTCATAATCAGTGCTACAGAATCAGGAAAATGTCTTGAATTTGGAAAGGATGAGTCAACTATTTCTTATAAAATTCCGATGAGAAATATAGAATCTATTGACATCCTTGAGCAAGAAGTTGGAAGGATAAAAAAAACAAAGGATAGGGTTATACAGATTGCGTACAATGATGATCAGAAACAAAGAATTACAATATGGCTAAACCCAATGGACAACGATGTTGACGATATTCAGAAAGAAATCGTTCTCTCAGAAAAGGATGACTATAGAAATGAAAGTAAATTTTGGTAAATTAGTACATATCTGACCTTTCTCCCCGGATATAATATTTTTACAATTTATCAAACTCATCGAGTATGTATTTACAAATTTAGAATAAGTAAAATCATTTTAATGCATCTATAGAAAAATCTTTTGTATTGAGCACTTGTAACATTGATTTCTCAGAGTTCATATATATTTTTGATTTCATCCTGGTTCATTTTATTCTGGATGTCGGATGCTTCGGCACTCATAATCCTCTTCATTATAATTTCAGACGGCTCTTCCTTCACCTCATCAGCATCCAAGGCATATTAAACAAACTTTAAGATAAATTTGTAATTTTGATTCCAATCCTTATCTGAATGAAATTCTCTTGTCCTCGTAGTTCGACCAAAATACAGACTTCTTATATTCTAAAATGCAAATTTTGTAAATAAAATGAATTCTTTTAATACCATGAAGATTATTGCAATAATGGAATGAAATCTGCTCAAATAATCAAGATTAAAGAGAAACTTTCTATTGTTGATCTACCGGATCCAAAACCTAAAGATTCTCAAGTATTGGTTAGGATTGAAGCATCAGGAGTATGTCACAGTGACATACATCTTTGGGAAGGAGGGTACGAAGGCGCTGCTGGTACTTTTCTAAAGGTTGAGGATAGAGGAGTTAAATTTCCAGTTACGCCAGGACATGAGATATCAGGAAAAATTGAGGCAATTGGTGATTC
>JAJPIN010000037.1 GCA_021324715.1 Nitrososphaeria archaeon | reverse complement strand
TAGCACTTGAACATTTCAAAATAAACAAGAGCTTCTATGCTCTGGTAATCTCAGATCTAAGAATGCCTGTAATCAACGGAGTTCAATTATTGAAAACAGTAAAGGATTTGAATCCTAACGTAAAAACCATATTAACGTCAGCCTTTGAGGTAAACGATCAACTATTTCAGGAGTATAGTGAAAGGGAAATTATAAACGGATTTGTAAAGAAACCTATTAGATTAGAAACTTTGGTTCAACATGCAAGCGAACAATTGCATCACTACGAAATGCAAAAAATTTATGCTCGATAGCAAATGGATTTTTATAAAATATTTACTACTCATAAACGGAATTTTAGAGAAAGTGGTCCATAGAGAAGATGTCAACATTATTTATTCACTGATCAATTATGAAATTGTAAGTTTTCTTTAAATAATTTGGTATCATAAAGAAAGTCGAATAATAGTAAAGATGATAGGATGAATCTGGAGGATCGTTGCGTCGACTGTAACCATAAGCGAGGGAATCACATGCAAGATTCGAATACAGGTTAAAGCGATTGCGATTTTCCTGATTGCAAATGTCACGAATTTAGAGAATAAAAACGAAAGGAAGATAAGATAATTAGTTTAATTTATTGTGACTTCAAGGCATTTATGGTCCCGACTGACACTTTCTAGTAGAACTTTACAGTCGGCTTCTTTATCGCCACAGTAGGGGCCTCCATCGATGCAATATTTAGTAATCGGCTTGTCTGCATGAACTGTAGATAAGAACATTATCGGGCCGAGAGTAATCAGAAGTGTTATGACAAGCACACCTACGGATTTTCCGGGATTCATTATTAGAACATGGAGTTTTCTTTCTATTAAGATTAATGCAATTGGACTTCATTTTCTTTTAAGACATTCCTGTTGCTAATTCTGTGAAAAAACAATTTTTTACTCTAAAAAGCCTGGACACTGGCATTTAAGACATCCCTTATATTCATTATCATTTTTAAAATGATAACGCCTTCCATGTTCACATTCCCTACATTTCTCATTCAGGTCACTCAAAAGTTATTACTTATCCATTAACAAATACGAATTGTTAACGGAAATTTATTCAAGTGGTTTTTCACTAAATATTACAATCTATTGTTTATTTTTATTATAACAAGGAGTTTCTGCCTCATCATCATGTTTTTCCTTATGCTTGCACGTGTTTTTGGTCGCAAAACAGAAGTGGCCTTCACCGACTTGATCATAACAGTATTTCTTGTCTGACCATGCAATATTGTATGTAAGAGCAGATGTTATTAATGACAGTATCAAAACTGTAATCAATGGTGTAATTATTCTGGAATTCATAACAGCAAGTATCCTATAGTGTCTTAAGAATCTACTTATATGAATATCTGACTGTTTTTCATAATAGAATAGTATTCTCAAAGTGAGGAGCTTAAAATACAAAGGAATCTAAAAAACACGTTTGACTTAAAGCACAAAGTGCTTTATGGACTTTATTCATTTTAATAGGAAGCGAGGTTTTAACATTTTAAATATTATATCTTTATCTGAGAATCCGATTAGCATCAAACCCTTCATAAATCTTATGTATCTTTTTTCCGGACCGGTTAAATAGTATGAACCCGCCCAGCACCCATCCCAAAAATATGAGGTAACTGGTGGCTCGGTTGTTTCTTGTTCATCAATGAACCGATAACCGCTAGTTATCTTATTACAGGTTTTAAATTTTACGTTGCATTATCTTTTATGAGTAGCGCTTCAAAATTGATTTTGATACAATTTGGTAAAAGTCTTTTGAATGGTGACAGGTTTTTCTATAATTAAATCTATGATGCCCAGTTCGTTATATCGGCTTCAAGTATGGGTTTTTTTCGTTTATTTTATCTTAAAAAAAAGACTCGAAGGAATCTAAGATTTCTCGATCCATGCCGATGAACCATCCAACAAAATGTTTAGGATTTTTATCTTTAAAATGAAGATCTAAAATTGTAATCCCGTTTTTACCTGTAATGCATTTTAAACAATTATTCCCATTCCAATCATTAGAGTTCAGAGGATACATGCTAGATCCTGTGTCATGTGTTCCCGTACCAAATACGCCGTACATGAGCCCATTTATGTTGAATCTTTGATAGTTGTGATTGTGTGCTTGCAGTACACCATCAATTCCTACCGTCCTAAACACAGGATCATAACAATTGAATTGTCCATTATCTGGATGCTGACTCTTTACAGTAACGAACGGCTGATGAATTACGATAAATTTGTACAAAGCCTTACTTGATTCAATTTGTGATTTCAAATCTTCAAACTGAGGACTAGAACAATCAAACTTTATGTTAGCATCTATATTAAACAAGGCAAGTTTATCACCAGAAAAACCAAATGTAGCTTCGCCAAACGTCTTTTTGCTGCCTAACCAATTCTGCACATCGCTTCCAGAGTCGTGATTTCCTACGACAATGTCGGAGTTTTCTTTGGTAAATCCATGAGATTGAAGATTGGAGAGCACATCCTTTCCATTGGTGTACTCAAAATCTCCTGCTATAACGAATACCTGAACATTATAGCGATTGGCCAATTCCAACTGTTTTGTTAATCCCTGATTGGAGTCAACGTCACCAACCACCGCTATACGTAAAGTTTTTGACATGTTAAAGTTTGTAGCAGGAACACCTACTGATGGTGAGTCGTTTATGTGATTTTTATCTATGATTCCGGCAGTTACTATACTTCCTGCGATTAGGGGAACAAACTGGACAGTAATAAAAAAAGTAGCAACTAACGATAGGGTAGTTAGAAAAATCAATGATATGATAATTTTCAAAAGTAGCCAATGTTATTTGTAATTATTATAAAAACGCTTTAGTACAAATATGAAACTGAAAAATGAAAACAATTCATACTTGCAGAATCATGCTGATATGGTACATTTATCGTTACATAAGGACGGTCAGACTTGATTAGGGTTAGAACCGTCCTTAGGAGAGCGGGGCCTAAAGAGGGAATAAGGCCTTGATCTATACTCATTTGCACAAAAATCATGTTAAAACCTTATGGTACGACTATCTAAATGATTAATTAATACTTGTTGGTATTCCATCATTTTCTCTAAATTTATGAAAGTACACTTAGCCATTTTTTATGTCACTGGTTCGCATTAAATCGCAATATCGTTATATTTTTTCAAGCAGTTTCACTATAAATACCATATACAGGAATACTATGCGGTACCAGTAACAATGTTCCAAAAGTAAATATTCTCCCCTAGGGAGAAATTTTTCTATTGGTGGTTGTTTCTTGTTCATTCAATGAAATCTAACCTGAGATTTCATCTAATTGTATATAATTTTGATTTAATATAAGATGATTGGTACACTTGACTAACAGTCAATTAACCTTTATATGCGACTAATTCTTTGTTCTTTCATGCAACCTAACAAAACACTCCATTTGATCATATTAGCCAGCGCGCTCTTATCGTTACTACTCGTTTCAACCACATACTCTAGTTTTACTTTTGCACAGAATTCACAAACCAAATTTAGGGCAAAGCTAGATCCAAATAATGAAGTCCCACCCCTCAATTCAACAGCAGAAGGCATAGCTTCATTCAAACTCAAGGATAACACAATAAATACTAAAATCAATATAACTGGAATAACAGACCTTTCAGGCGCTCAGATACTCACAGGAAAGAAGGGAGAAAATGGTGTCCCAATAGTTGATTTGTTAAAAACGGGCAAGATGACTAAAATCCCAGGAGGAGTCGCGATTGAAGGAAGCTTTACTGCTTCTGACTTTGAAGGTGCCATGAAAGGAAAAGCTCTATCTGCTCTTCAATCTGCAATGGGCACAAATGAGACATATGTTAATATTAAAACAAAGGATCATCCAGACGGAGAGATTAGAGGACAAATCAAGCCTAAAGGTAGTCCAACACAGTAGAGATTGTCAATCATACTGACAACAAAATAATGTTTAAAAATAGAAAGATACGGAATTTATCTATTACAATTATGATCTACTATCACGGATTATAAACTAAATTTATGGAGTTACGTGACACCAGTATGCTAAAGGCAATTACAATGGTTGTAGTTGTCATAATAACAACTTCAATTCTGACTTAAAATATTTTTTTCCTAAATCTAAATACATGTATACGTCTTACAACTAAATTTATGGCTAAATAAGAGAAACATGAGGCTATAATAGATGCTATTGTTGCAGCTTGTACCGGCTGATATTCTATTCCCAGCAATTCAAGTAGAATGAAGAACCTTGATACATTATTGATAATATCAAAAATAGCATCAGCAAATATCATCTTTGTTACTATTTGTTTTAGAATATCAAAGTTCAATTTGCCAGTAAGTTTTATTGTATATTTCTTCTTATTATCAAGATGAAAAAGAATAACAAAAATTACTTTAGAGGAGACAAATCCGGCTATTACAGTTAATGCAGAAGTTGCAAACTCACCAATGGAATATTTCGCACATACATATGCAACGATAAGACTAACAATAAAACCAACCGAACCTGAAAGTAGTAGATTCTTGTTGAGAGATATGGTATTTGTATACTTCATATAAAATTTTGTAAGGTAATTTATTATTTTATTCCCAGGTTTTCCTTTCATTAATAGTCTATACGGCAAACAAACATTTATGACTTATTTAATATGACTTATTTTGAACAATTTTGTTACTAATGGACGTTAATCTTGCTTAAAATAGCCCATTTTTAGTTAATTTTCCTTGCCAGGCAAGCGTCACAATACTTTTCCACAAGCGTGGCACCATCCATGTCATAACTTGCTATTTGAGTTGCTATATCACCACACAGAACAGTAACCGCTTGCTTTTTCAAGCATAAATCTTTTTTTTATTTTCTGAGATGTTCTAGGGTCTGAAAGCAGGTTTCGAAAATCTCTGAGTTGCTCTTTAGATATATTTATTGGGCGCAATGTTGGGGTAGGTCTATGTTTATTACCATGAGGATTATTTCCGTAAAAGAACTTACGCATGTATTTGATGCACCGTAATCGTATATCTATCTATGTGTTTGTTTTGTCTCACCGAGATTTATTTAGACCTAAAATACTTTTTCTAATATTTGGGAACAAAAACATTATTCTGTACGTTTAAATACTGATAGACAATAGAAGGAACTACGCCCCTTCGTCCATGTTTAATAGCCTAAAATTCAACAGTGAGTAAAAATATCATTGATATTAATAAATATGCTCATTATAACAAAGCTTAAAGGATTTTTCTTTTCTCATCTTGTCAAATATTCTAGAATGGAGTAACATAAGCGAAATTTCAGTAATTGCTAAATTAGTATTAGTTTTTACCATCAAAAAGAGAGCGCACTTTAATACTTTATAAAAAATGGCAAAAAACAAGAATTTTACTTTAACAAGTGATAGTTTAATTACTCACAAATGTACATATTTTATGAGCTCGTCGGGATTAATTCTCTTCATGTAGTAGAATTCTACTATCAATTATTTCTCGTTTTGCGATATATGAATGTTAGATTATTAGATAAGACCTGAATTTAGATGCATATATCAAGAACGAAAATAGTATTTTGTTACTGTATCCTCAAACTGTCTACTGCGTCCATAATAACTTGAGTAGCATGTACTCCAAAATTTGCCTTACAATAGTTTTCATTTGTCAGCTTTGATTCTAATTTGTTCATCCTTATCAAATGTGAAACCCTATTTACTGCAGCGAGATAATTCATCGAAGATATCCAAGTCAATATGATTGTACATTTATCACAAACTTTAACTTTAACATTGCTCCCATATATTTCCCCACAAAAGACGCATTTGTTATATACTAACGAATTGCTGTATCTAGGAGCATTAATACCAAAATGAACTGTATTAAAGCACTCGATGCATAAGTGTTGATTAAATGTTGAACAGGAGTGGTATTCTTGATGTTTACTACATTTTTCGCACATTGACATTACTTAGAAACACCATACCGACGACATCTTTAAGAAACGATTGTTGTCACGAATTAAAATACTCATTATATTTCTACTAGTAATATTATTTAGGTAAGCTCTCTTATATCTAGTTACTTTAAAAATACCTTCAGGGGTCACAAGTGTGGCAATGTATGATTGGCTGGATAAATTTAGATTTTCTCCCATTAAGTATAAATTACTCTTCATCTACTGCAACCATCCATCGAGTCCACTTACTATCTCTTAAATCCTTTCTCTTTCACACGTGAAAAGAGATGCAACCGCAAAAAAATATCATATTTCTATGGAATTTAGAACAAATTTTAATCAACCTTGCTTGCAGGATCCGAATACTTTATGTTTAATCCTACAGTGGTTAAAAGAGTTAACACAATGGACTGAAGTATAAAGTCTCTCACCTTAATATTTATCAATAGTAGCTTTTTAAGCATAGTCATGTATGTATATACTATTACTACGTCATGGTACTATAAGGACGTTTCTAAAAGTCGATAATAAACCAATAAATGCTCATTTTTTGCCAATCGTTAGAAACAGAATTAGAATTGGAAAAAATGGCTGATAATATGATGATTCTAGTAGACAGAACTAATCAAAACATTGATGGGAAAAGAGGGATCTCAACCCACCAACGTTAACTGAATTAACAGAACAAGGTATAAAACGTTTATGGTATGATTTCCTCAATTGTGACAT
>JAJPIN010000102.1 GCA_021324715.1 Nitrososphaeria archaeon | reverse complement strand
TTCAGGTCTAGTAGAATAAAAACTTCAGGAAACTTAGTTAATCTAATATTATCAATAAAATCCTCTTTGTTGATTAAGATAATCAGTTTCCGTCCCAGTATAGAGAGTGTAACCGATTATAGTAATGAATGGTAATACTCAGAAAGTTTGGTGGCTTAATACATTATTGATAATTTAACTTGATCAGGATTTTGTCTTGTTTATAAGTTCAAAGTACTAATAATAAAAGAATTCAAATTGTCAACATTGCTATTCACGACGATTTAAGATTAGAGTAAACGATCTTCGAACATATTAAAACTTAAAATTTGGATCTTAAAAGATTCTAGACTCGGTATATTAAAGAATTGAAAAAATGATGGAAGTTATTTGCAACTGGATTATTATTTACTGATTTTTTGCGTATGTTGTCATACCTGTAAAATCAATTGCCACGCATTTCTCATTTCCAACCACCCATGCATTGTGGCCCGGTGGAACTATTCCAACATCACCTGGCCCAAATTCTTCCTCTGTACCGTCGTCCATCACAACTTTCATTCTTCCAGAGATGACATACTGGGTGTGTGGTGCTTCACAGCTATTTGTTTTCGCTAACGGTTTTACACATTTCTCCCAACTCCAACCAGGCTCAAACTCAGCTCTCCCTATAGTAACATCGTTCAAACTCGCGACCTCTACTTTGCCCTTCTCAAAAGTTCTTGTTTCATCGGGTTTGTTATTAAGACTCTTTTTAATGATCTTTGCCATTGAATTTCAATTCTAAGATCATTTTATTAGTATTAAGCATTTACCAACTGATTTTAATTAATCATATTACGGGTACTGCACTTATAGTCATGACCTAATAATTAAGGATGTATGCAATTTTCACAAATCAATGTACTAATCACAATATAATTGACTTCGTGTACAGAAAAATTAGAATTCATATCAGGGTATTTTTATCTTTAATTCTTTGGATTTCGATCTGAGTTTTAGCAATTCTGTTTATGACCAGTTCAATTTATTTTAAAATATGCCAAAGCCCCTCTTCATTTGAAATAAATTAAAATACTAAAAATTATGTACCGTACATTGACAAAATGGAAACAAATATCAATTCAGGTAAAATTAATCAACAAAAACTAAATGACTTTATGCTGAGGGCAGTCGGAGACATCGCAAGTACGATAAGTGCAGTACTTGTACTAATCGGGTATAGACTTGGTTTATACAAAGCCATGGCACTTTCGAGGGAACCAATTACATCAGAAGAGTTAGCAAGAAAGACAAATACGAACGAGCGGCTTATTAAAGAATGGCTAGCAAATCAGGTTGCTAGTGGATATATAATATATAATGCGTCAAATGCAGGATATTTTCTTCCACCAGAACAAGCATTGGCGTTAGCTGATGAGAATAGTTCTGTGTATATGCTTGGGGCGTATCAAACAATACGGTCTTATTTTAAAGATGAAGATAAGTTTGTTGACATGTTTAAAACCGGCAAGGGAATGAAATGGGAAGAACATCATCATGATCTCTTTGAAGGTACTGCGTTATTCTATAAACCCAATTATGTTGGAAATCTTGTAAATTTATGGATTCCTTCACTTGAGGGAGTTGAAGAAAAATTAAAACGGGGAGCTAAAGTTGCTGACATTGGATGTGGATATGGTATATCAACAATTATTATGGCCAAGGCATATCCAAATTCTAAGTTTTTTGGATTTGATAATCACGTCCCTTCCATCGAACAGGCCAAAAACCAAGTAAGAGCGGAGGAAAAAAAAGCAGGACGAAGATTAGGAAATATAGTATTTAGTCCCATCTCAGCAAATGATGAATCAATTGGCACTGATTATGATCTAATTACTTTTTTTGACTGCTTACATGATATGGACGATCCTGTAGGAGCAATGAAATATGCAAAGCGTTCTCTTAAACAAGATGGAACATGTATGATTATAGAACCAATGGCTAACGACGAATTAGAGGAGAATCTTAACTTAGTAGGTAGAGCATTTTATGCAGCATCTACTTTGGTATGTGTACCAAATTCTTTAGCAGGCAATGGCCCGGCATTAGGTGCACAGGCAGGTGAAAAGAAAATAAAGGCAATACTACTAGCCGGGGGATTTACTAAATTCAGACGTGCTACCCAGACGCCATTTAATATAATCTATGAGGCGAGACCTTAGTAAACAAGCTCAATTGTACTTTCAGCGCAATCTGTCCGATCAAGAAATGAAATCCGAAGATTAATTACAAATCGAGTAGATTCATACTAGTTAAGTAACAATATCTTCTGTCGAAGCCACATCTGCTGGATATGTTCGGATCCAAGAGATTATGATTGATTGAACTAAGTCGAATTTGTAAAATTTTGATCCTTAATCTTAGTCTCAGAATACATTGTTTAGTTGAATGAACTAGATCTTATTACTAAATAGCGTATAGATCATTAACTTAATATCCAACTTTCACGAAATATTATAATGACAAAAGTATACTGCCACATTTGTA
>JAJPIN010000219.1 GCA_021324715.1 Nitrososphaeria archaeon | reverse complement strand
CTCCAATCCAAGATTCGGAACTTTAATTAACAATTGATTATCTTTTGATTTTTGGTTTATGCCAACTGAATTAAGAGATTATGATATTATTGTAGCAGGCGGAGGATTAGCAGGAATGATAGTTGCGTCCTCAGCTGCTCATTATTCCAGGCAATCTCTTAAGATCCTAGTTGTTGATAGAAATCCATCACCACAGCTTGGTAAGAAGACGATATCAGGATGGGTCTGCGGTGACGCTGTTGGTAAGAATAGTGTAGACTACATGACGTCAAGAATAGGAATCAAGTGGCAAAGTCCAGAGATTGAACATCCAGTTAAGGGGGTTATTGCTTATTCACCAGATCATGAAACTTCAATATCATTTGATGGGGAAGGGTATATTTTAAACAGAAAAGTCTTGCCGCAAAAACAGCTTGACGATGCACTAAGTGCTGGAATAGAGATCAGATACAATCTGGCATTAAGAAATGTGATATTTGATGACAATAGGGTCATTGGCTTACTAGGCCAGGATCTAGAGACAAAATCTGTTTTTAAGAAGACGTGCAAGATTGTAATTGACTGTACGGGAGTCACTTCTGTTCTGCGAACAAATCTTCCGATTAGATCTTATATCCAGAGGAAAATCAATAGAGATGATCTCGAAGCAACCGGAAGATATATCTATAATTTTGAAAATGGTGTTGACGATAACACTTACTTTGATCCAAATTACTGTCTTATTCATCTAGACCAGGACATTGCCCCTGGCGGATATGCGTGGGTATTCCCAAAAGGTAAAAATAAAGTGAACATAGGTCTAGGTGTTCAACAAAAATCAATGGAAGTACACAATAAAAAACATGGCTTGCATAAAGACTTGAAGACGAAGATAGATGATTATGTAATGATGAATCCTGTAATAAAAAATCCTCATATTGCAGAGGGTGAATCAGATGATGGAAATAGCTGGGGTACATGGCAAGTATCGGTTAGACGCCAGAACGATTGTCTTGTTGCAAATGGGTACATGCTTGTTGGTGACTCTGCTTGGATGCCAAAACCCCTTGACGCTGGAGGGATTGGACCAGCAATCATAGCAGCGACTATTGCAGGTAAAGACGCAGTACAATCGATTCAAGCTAATGATTATTCAGAAGAATCACTTTGGCAATACAATTTGGATTTCGTTGACGCGTATGGATATAAAACTGCAGGTCTCGAGATATTTAGGAGGCTACTTCAGAAATTATCAAATGATCAAATTAATTATGGAATGAAGCACTTTCTCTCAAAGCTGGATATTGACAATATAACAAATGGAGAACATCCTGAATTTGGTATGTTAGGCAAGCTGAATATGTTTATTCATGGTGCTCTCAATAAGACATTAGCTGAGGATCTTAAGCATACAGCAGAAGTGAATAAGAAATTGGTTAATCATTTCCGCAATTATCCTACAAAACCTAATGACTTTTCGGACTGGCAAAATAGGTTAACCAAATACATGTCTGATGCGTACATAAAATTAGGATGTGCGTAAATCGTAAACTCACTTGGAATTTTCTGAAGTTGCAAACTTTGTTTCGAATTCCTGTATTTTATCTATCATAATGCTTCTACGCTTCTCCTCTGTTATTATTGCTCTAACATTTTCAATTAGTATTCGTGATACGTCTAATTTCTTTCTTAATCCAGGCATGAGATTATCAAATACTGCGAGAGGGTAGATACTATCATAGATTTTATCCATTAATTCAAACAAATTGTTAACATTTGATGTACCTTCTACCCTGATCTTGTCGATAATCATTCGCTTGATCTCTCCGATGCAATCCAAGAGCCCCATTACATATGAAATATCTGATACTTCAAGTGATTTCATACTCGGAATTATGCTGTTTTCAATTATTGAAGAAAGAGAACACGCTTCAACAAATTCCTGCTCTGCGATGTATAAATATTTTTGAAGATCATCTTTACCCATTTCTTTGAATTGTCGCAAGAGATTCTTTGCTTTTTCAATATGTTCAATTGATTCATTTTTTTTGTCAGCATGCATTGAAACTATCGCTTTACTGCAAAGAATCGTTGCATCACGACTTCCCTTAATTAAGATATTTCTTCTCTCCTCAATATCTTTGAATTTTTTATTAATTTCCACTATATCGGCCTGAACATTCACTAGCATCAAGAAAGATTATCTTTGCCAATATATTTAATAATTGTATGATAATCTTTTAGACAACATTTCAAGAACCGCTGGAAATTCAATATAGTCAACCATCTGGAGCACGCCATTGAATAATCATAAACAATACAGCTCGAGTATAGTACTTCAAAACATTTTTGTTCAAAAGTTTCATTCTTTCTGAATTAAATACTAGTACGTAGAATGCAAAATATCTTGATAAACCAAGCGCAAACATACCAAGCATTAGTACCTGTTGATAAACGAAAACTGAACTTTGGTTTGGAACAAGTTTACGTCAAATTGAACAGGATCAGAAGAAGCAGAGGATATAGCTTTGAACATGTGCTTGTTCAAAAATTAAACTCCAACTCATGGAATGCAAGACGTCTAGGAGGATCTAGCGCAAACTTACCAGATATTATCGCCGTAAATAACGAGGAATCAATTTTTTTGTCTATAGAAGCCAAATCTGGCACTGCAGACAATCTTTATGTTCAGTCTGATCAAATCCAAAGATGCTTTCAATTGAGAAATATGTTTAAGGTATACAAGACTACTCATGTGATTTTGGCTTTTAAATTTATGCAAAAAAAGAGGATAAGAGAAGAAGGAAAGACAGCATATAGACACAGGAAACTGCAAGAATATTATAAAATAGCAGACAAGTATTCGAAAATGAAGAATTTACCTGTTATAAAATGTACGTACGACGGTAGAACCTATGAATTAATGAATAGTCATACTAGGAGATGTATTATGAAGGACTATGTCATGCCATTTTAAAGTCATAATTATCATCTCATAATTTTTATTTCTCATTTATTGAACTAAGGAACAATGGTGACAGAAGAGGAAACTATCAGTTCTGAACAAATGTATCGAATAGAGGATAATGGACATACTAATTTTGGAATGAAAAAGGTACTCATGATGGAGAACGCTGGACATGGAATAGCAGATTTTATTGTGTCCGAAAAAGGACATGACCTTAATGGCAAAAAAATAGTATCCTTTTGCGGGACGGGTAATAATGGAGGAGATGCGATAGTTGCATCAAGACATCTATCAGGTTATCATGGTGCTGATGTTACGATTGTCCTGCTCGGGGATGCTGACAATATAAAGACTGAAGAAGCAATGGTCAACTGGTCTATAGTTGGAAAAATGAAATCAATTAGAATCCTGAGAGGAACAAATGTGTTGGACTTGGCAAAGAAAGAAGTACCAAATTCAAAAATAATTATTGATGGTATCTTTGGTACTGGGATAAAGGGTGAATTAAGAGAACCCCATACATCTGCAATAGATTTGATAAATGGATCAGACGCATACGTAGTTGCAGTTGATATTCCCTCTGGGCTTGACCCAAATGATGGAACGTATCATGAAAAATGCGTAAAAGCTGACGCTACTGTTACTTTTCATCGAATCAAAAAGGGTCTAACAGGAAACGAAGAATATACTGGCAAGATCCATCTTGAAAAGATTGGTATTCCAATTGAAGCTGAACAAGGAGTTCTATGATTTTGAGAATAGCACAAATTCCTGTAGGCAGTATGCTAAATTTTTCTTATATTGTTTATGATGAAGAAAACGGCATAGGAGTCATAATTGATCCTTCATGGGATCTTCAAAAAGTCCTCGCCATCTTGGACAAAAACAATATAACCGCGAAGTACATTATAAATACGCATACCCATTTTGATCATATACTAGGGAACGATCACATCGCAGAAATTACAAAAGCCGAGATAATCCAGCATGAAAAGTCCACGCAAAAAAAAAACAGATCTGTAGTAGATCATGAAAATGTTAATATTGGAAAAATTAATCTTCAGGTCTTGTACACTCCCGGTCATTCTGAAGACAGCATATGCCTTGTTGTTAATAATCAAATTATTATAACGGGAGATACTCTATTCGTAGGAAACTGTGGCAGGGTGGACCTGCCTGGAAGTAATCCCAGTAAGATGTATGATAGTCTAGGGAAAATTGCAAATTTAGATAATTCCCTTGTAGTATATCCTGGCCACAATTACGGTCCTACACCAACCTCCACAATACTAAATGAAAAAACACACAACCCCATGTTAAATTTCAAAACCAAAGAGGCCTTCTTAAAGTACATGCTCAATTGAGAGTTAGGATATGTCTGGATTATTTAATATAACCTGTTCACACAAAGGTGAACTAATAGAAAAGTTTCAGTCCAAAAATCCCATTTTTGTCAACGTCATTTCCTATACAGAAACAAGCCAAGTTTCAGGTATAACTTTTGCAGGAGCGAATCCTGATCTGATCAAATACACGCCCGCAGCAGATTCTGAATATCTATATTGCGGAAAGTGCTTTTCAATTTCTGGAGTACCTGCAACTCCTGATGGAATACCAACACCAGCTTTATTGACGAGGACGGCATTATCGATGGG
>JAJPIN010000175.1 GCA_021324715.1 Nitrososphaeria archaeon | reverse complement strand
GGGATCTGTTCAATATCACGCTTATCAACTTCAGAAGAACGGAAAGATAACGACTTCTAGGGAAGGGTTGTACAAACTTCATTTTCAGTCAGGAGCATATCAAGATCATGAAAAGTTACTTTTCAGGGTATTAAACCAAGAGACACCAAGAGAAATTATTTTATTTATTATCGAACAAAATTATCCCACACAAACAGATATCGTAAAAAAATTGAGAATATCCGCACCATCCATAAACTGGCACGTTAGGCGATTGATTGATTTAAATTTAATAGAGGAAGTCAGGGAAGGAAAGTACAAGAGATACAAGTTGCGTGATAATTCCATTGATTCTAAATATATAATGGAGTTATTAAAAACCCACCATCCGAATCTCTGGAACAAATGGAGCAGTAGATTAGTTGAAATGTTCCTGTCATTATCTAATGAAGACAATTAGTTGTTGTGAATTTCTTGGAAGGATTAGTGGTAGGAAATGGAATATTCGATTTGGTGGAGAGTCTCCTATATGTAGCAGGTACTATCTTTGCTGCTATACTAATTGCATTATCGATTTCTGCTTACCGGAACACACATTTGAGAAAGCTACTATATGCCATTGTAGCATTCCTTCTCTTTGGTATTTTTCTATTTTATGAGTATTTAGAACATGCCATTCCATTGGACAATCCCTTTACCGACATAATATTGCCTTCCATGGCACTATCTATTTTAGTTCTATTCTTTTTAGCCATAGTTAATAAAAGATAGGTTATTTCATTATGGAATACGTAATAATGCGCCGATCCAAGGTGCCATTAGATTAATTAGTTAAATTCCAATGAACTAGTTGATAACATTCGGGACACATATCTAAATTATTGGTATGGTCACAAGAATATGTTACCTTAGTTTGAATATTACATCGAGCACACTTTTTCAATAATTTAAGTGAAATATAAAGTAATTTGAATATTTTGTTAAAAGTCACTTAGTATAACAGCAATTAGATCATAAGAAATAATTATTTTTGCTTACTTTGATCATTAGACCACCAATGGTTAGATTATCAATGTTCCTATGTCAGTAACAAACTGCAACAATCAGTAATTAGTAACAATCTAAATAATTATAAGACAATAGATAAACTATAATGTCGCTGATAGTATGTAGATGCAGATGGTGTTTTTGTAACTATGTCAATATCTGACTCATCATATTAACGACAAGATATTAGAAATAAATACTAGAAGATGAGATGGGTCATATTCACACCCAAAATGAAAGAAATGAAATATCATGAAATATATTGTATCTCATGCAATCATGCTTAGTTGAAGTTTATAATCATGTCAATTATCTGCGTTGCGATATTCATAATAATAGGGATTACGGTTTCACCGAAACTTGGATATCAGCTTCCATCAGTTATTAACTTTGATGAATCAATCTCATCACTCATCTATCACTCTCATTATGAACCTATAGATGATTTTATGATATTGTTGTCAAACTATGGGCGAGAAATAGTATGGCTGGGAGTTATTGTGTTTATGAGTATTTTTGCAGGGTGGAAAGGAAAAAAAATTGCTGTAATTATCATTATTTCATTTTTGATTATAATTCCGCTAAACACAGTATTCAAGAACTTTTTCGAGAGAAACCGTCCACCAGTGGAAAAACAGGAAATTCATGTTCCAGAGAAAACTGATTTTGCCTATCCTTCAGGTCATGCTTCTATCGTTGCAGCAGGGGCAGTGATATTGATTATATTATATCGAAGAGAAAGGGAGCTAATATTTTCTATAGCACTGGCATTTGAGGCAGGACTAGTATGCTTATCCAGAATATATGTTGGTGAACATTATTTCTTGGATGTAATAGGTGGAGTATTATTGGGAGCTGGAATCTGTGTCTTGACAATTTCGTTATCTAGATACCTTGATCCCATAATGACTGGAGTCCGTAAACGTATACAAAAAGAGCCATAATATGAGGATTTTCTATCTAGTAAGTCCCTTACCATGAAAAATACCCTCTCTTATCCATTTCATGAATTCTCTATCGTGTAATTTTTTTCTCACATGGATGGAATTTGTGGCATCATTTCCAATTACATATCTTAAGGCAGGATCTTTAGAATTCACCGCGTGGAGAATGGTGTTTGCAACTTGATCACTAGAGGATACGTTACTATTAATAGTTGCTTTCAAAAAGGCGATTCTCAAATCCATTAGTTTATAGTATGGTGATTTAGCATCGTTGCCCTTGATTTTTAGATTATGAAGAAAATCGGTTTGGACAACGCCTGGTTCAATTAGTATTACCTTTATTCCAAATTCCTCCAGCTCAAACGAAATAGACTCAGAAAGTCCTTCTAATGCAAATTTGCTCGACACATATGCAGCATTAAGTGGAACACCAAATCTTCCAACCATTGAGCTAATATTTACAATAGTTCCACTTCGTTGTTTCCTCATTATTGGAACTATTGCCTTTATAAGCCTAATTATTCCAAAAAAATTAGTTTCAAATTGTTCCTTAATATCTTCCAAAGAAATCTCCTCAATAGGACCAAACATACCATATCCGGCATTATTTATCAGAATATCAATTTTTCCTGAGTCGGAAATAATTTTTTGGATTGCTATTTTGATAGATTCATTATCGTTTACATTAAGACGGATTACTTTGAGAGGAAGTTTTTCTCTATTTATTATTTCTTGAATTTTTTTAGCTTTTGATAAATCTCTTACAGAAGCATATGTAGTAAAGTTGTTACGGGCAAACAATAGGCACGTGGCATATCCTATTCCCGAAGAGCATCCAGTAACCAACACCGTTTTGTTATCTTTCATGTAGAATGTTATGAAACATGATTAAAAAATTTTCCCGCTAAAATAGTTGATACAGTGCAAATAAGTAAAGTTAAATTTAGTAATTTACCATGTTTATACACATTAAGATCAGTGAAAAAACTTATTGTTTAACCCTAGTTTTTGACTTCCTCTGCGGTTTGTCCTCGTATAAACCAATTAAATGAAGGAATTATGAAGCCTTTACTTAAAAATATTGGTAAACTAGCCTGATTTTTTATGCGGATCTTTTAAAACTCAGAAAGGCCAGTTGCATTTTTCATTGAAATGGGATTTCATCTAAATTATATGCCAATAAGTAGTTGTCATTTCTTCCATTTATTGCGACGTACAGCTTGTGTAAATGTGTATTTACTCCCATGGCAAATTGTACGGGAGATTGGGGCGGAGCTAAAAAAATTGCTTGACTTGAGACTAATATAATGCCATACTCAGTAAGAACTCCTGAATGAGATGTTACTCCATCCTTACCCAATATCATAAGGCTCACTTCATCTGAGTTTACTAAATATATTTCAGAATTTAGATAATTAATACAAATATCGTTTAGCCCTGGACAATGAATTAAGTTTATAAGTTCAATGCGATCACGATCCAAGAATTGTTCATCACTGGTGTCTTGATTGTTGTAACGAGTTCAATGACGATACCAGCGATCATGACGATTTAACTCATTCAACAGTATGTGAATAGTGCGAATATTTCTGTGGTCTGATTCTTGTCAAGAAATATTTTAAAAGTAGTTTTTGATCTTCAAGGCCTTTTTTTCGCCAAACAACCTTGTACCAAACTTGCGAGATAATATACCACATTGCAGAGTTTACAAGAACTGTAATAGCGAATCCAAGGAAATAGGTCATAATAATCCCAGTTATTGTGCCACCTATCAGAAAAGGAACCTGCCGTTTAATTGCCGCTACTATCTTGGAATCCATAATTTGCAATACACTATTACATATACAACAACTCTTAATAGAGTATAGAATCGCCAAGGAAAAATGGTCTCGTTAAATCAAACTATGTGAGATAACGTGGAGTCAGATCTGAAACGCAAAACATGCGAATGGCTTAGCTCATTATTAAGGGATTGTGAAGTACTATAAGTATGGCAGATAAAGAAATGATACAAGAAAAGATAGGCGAGGCATTAGGTTTAGAAAAAGCAGCTCAAAAGGCAGTTGAGGAATTACATTCACGAGGTTTATTGGAACCAGAACACATGAAGAAGCTATCAAAAATGAAGGAGCAGGCAGGCAAACAGGAAGAGGAGATGGAAGTATTGATCCAAGATCTAACAGATACTGACGGATTTGATTCGTCCACTATTGAAGAAAAAGCAGTAGAAACAGCCGACAAAGTGTCCAAAATTATGGTAACATATCTTGGAGACGAACCGGATACACAAGAGGCATTAGAGTTCTTATGTCTAGCAGAAGG
>JAJPIN010000212.1 GCA_021324715.1 Nitrososphaeria archaeon | reverse complement strand
TAATCTATTTGATCTGATTGTCTAGTCGTGTCTTGCGATTATGTTATGTATCTGTCCTGTATGCGATGTCACTCTATGCTCACATTCTGTTCCTTCTGTTGGATTTAACACATTAGCAGAGACACAACCAAAGAGCATATCTCCCACCCTGAATGGACCAAGTTCAGATTCGTTGCCAAAATGGAGCGGGACCCTGATTGTTTTGTCATTTGATTGTTGCAACAATTTACGTGCATCTATTATTTTATACCTAAGTTCTCCTTTAATCATGGCAACCACTCCGATATTTTTCAAGTCTTTTTTACCAGCAAGGTTTTCTAACCAGACTACTACGGTGGGATTCTTTATTACCGCACCATTGACAGGTTTGAACTTTCCTGTAGACAATGTCAAATCTGGTCCTGAGCCTATGTTTACTGGATTTTTACCAGTTGGATTTTCCATATTACCTTCAATGCAAGAATAAGATTTCATCTCGTTTGTTTGTGCATTAATGTCATATGCACATACAAAATATTCATCGTTATGACCAACAGTAACAAGGTTATTTTTCTGATTAAACTGGAAAGAAGCAGTAGCAGTATTTGACTTTAAATCATTGCCTGTCAGATACTTGGTTTTATTTTCACCATTCGAAAATGCTACAACCTTCAATTTTTGAGGATTGTTTAAATTTTTTAGATTTATTTTAGCATCAATAGTAAACTTACCCGCTGCAAGTGCCCGATTGGGAAAAACAATCATTGTAGACAAAATAACTAGGGTTAGAAAAACAAAGAATAAAGAAAGCAGTGCTCTATTATTTAACTTGAATTGCATCATTTTTCTCTAAGCTGACAACATTTAAAACTATTTCTAGAGATTTACGTATCTGCACTGGGATTAAACGATGTAAGAAATTGATATTAAGTGATGTGCAATGCAATTCAGTGCGGACCCAGTCCTTATAGGTTCTCAATTTGATACTTCTCGTACGTAAGGAGTCAATTACAGGGGGATTGGGTTTGTCTTTCATCATAACACCATTATCATTTCCCATCCAGTCCCCCCTTTGAATGGCTTGTTTATTTGAAAAGTTAGATGGTGTGCATTGTATTTCATTAGTTCCACCCAATTCATAGAATGACAGGTGAAGGAAAATTTCACAATTCCTGTTTAGCTTAAATCCACAGTTCGAGTGTCAGGATTTAGCCTTGATCCTATGAGGATTATTGATGCACCAATTATGATATTTAGTGCAAGCACAAATGGTACAAGATTTGAGAACGATGACGACGGGTTAGAAGTTACATTAGACAATAGATTTATGGCAATAAGTGGAGACCATGAGCCAATTATCAACCCCCCATTGTAAGCAAATCCAGAAGCAGTATTTCTTATTTCAGTTGGGAATCTTTCTGATAGAAATGCAGGTATAGGTCCAAAAGCTGTTGAAGATACAAATACTACTATAGATCCATAAAGGACTTTTTCATTAATATTAGTAGTTTGATATAAGCCATAAAGTAATGGTGCGGCGAGTATTATAGACGCTGATGCAAAAATAGTCAGAGTTTTCATTCTTCCAATGTACTGGCTTATAAAACCGGTAAATATAGTGCCAATCATAGCTGCAAGTGTTACTATAATCATTATCCTGGCTACCTCATTTTTATCAATATTAGCATAGTTCTCCAAAAATGTAGGCATAAAACCAATAGAAGCATAGTAAGAATACATTAGACCAGTCATAACTATCAAAGCAAGTAACAACCATTTCCTTTGTTCTTTATTAGAGATTACTTTTTTTAATGGAGCTTTCTCCATTGCCTTCTTCTTTATTTCTTGAGATTTCCTAAGCCATATTTCTGATTCATCCATTTTTAGTCTAATGAATAAGGCGATGAAACCAGGTATAATTCCTGTAATGAACATTACCCTCCATCCTATTTCTGTAAATGAATCTCCAGGGTAGGCAGTAATTATAACTCCATATGCTAGTGATGCTAGTACAAAGCCAAAGGAGTATCCACTTTGCACAAATCCAGAAAGTAATCCACGCATTTCTTTTGGTGATGTCTCCATTGTGATTACAGAGCCGCTTGCCCATTCCCCACCAGCAAACAATCCTTGCACAAATCGTAAAATTATGAGTAATATTGGAGCTATTATCCCAGCCATTTGCCAAGTAGGAAGTAAACCGGTGAGAAATGTGACAGTTGAGAACCCCATGATTGTTATTATCATTGCTTTTTTTCTTCCATGCTTGTCTCCAAAATTTCCAAAAATAGCTCCCCCAACTGGTCGCATTACAAGTGCTACGACGTATGTAGCAAAGGTTGCGAGCAAACCTACAGTAGAATTATTTGAAGGAAAGAATAATTGGTTTACAGATGATATTACAAAGAGCATCAATACAAGATCATAGCCATCAAGAGCCCATCCAAACCACGAGCCAAAGGCTACAGCTTTTTGTTGTGTGGATAATGCGTATAGCGCTCTTCCCATTTTAACTATATTTTTGTTGAACCTTTTCAGCCTCTTTATAGCTTTTGTTTAAATTGAGATACTTTAATTGGCAAGGGTCTTGTACGTTCCAATTAAAATTCACCAAGGAGGAAATACCGGGTTCATTTCTGCTTAGTCCCACATAGGAAACGGGTTCTACAATTTGTTACCATTTTTATATGATTTGTAATTCGATTTTTTAGATTATATATAAACGTCAGCTTGAAAATGTGAAAAATATTTTTCAGCTACTGGTCAATTAGAGTTCATCGGCATTTGAACCTTGCTACTAGTTGGGGTCAGTTAACCTTGAATTAGGACTCATATTGTCAAAATAGAATCATTTAAAAGTAAATTTATTCCCAATTTTTATCAAAGCAT
>JAJPIN010000205.1 GCA_021324715.1 Nitrososphaeria archaeon | reverse complement strand
TCAGACTTATTGGTGATGTAAAAGTTTTTCCTCCATCTGCACTGCGAGCAAAAAGTATGAATCTGTCTTCTTCGTCGCCTGCACTCCATACAAGATATCTGTAGTTGTTTAAATTGGATTCATTTGTACTCACGTCAAAAGCATGGGGTGCTTGATTTGTCTGATTATTACTTTCTTTTACATCCCCACTCTCAGCTGCAACGTTACTCGCTGCTCCTTTGTCATCTACTTCTTCAGCAGACAAAAGATGACTAACACTGAAATATTGTAAACTAAAATTAATTAATGTCCCGCTTATCAGGGTAAATAAAATCAAAGTTAGATATTTTTGATACAATTTAATTTATTTGGAATAATATAAATTGCCATACATAAAAACATTGAAATTTGCAGCAAATCGAAGAAATGAGTAACTAACTTTTTTCCCATTTTAAAGAAAGTTCTGTTGAAATTCGCATACAACACAATTAATCAAAGGCATTAGTGAGAGTTTTTTTTTCGTTCTTTAAATAAAGGATCGGCTGTATCGGAAATGACGAAGACATATCTAATTCCCATTGATTTTAATGATTCGTTTAACATTGTATTCATCCGTTCAACGTCATTTTTAACTTTGTTCTCGGGATATCTATTTGTGCTAGCAACGACATATTGAAAATCATCATGATGATATTTGTGGATTTCATATATAACTCCCATATTTTCAATTATAATACACTCCACTATTCTTATTATGGTCCAAAATTATTTGACAAGAAAATAAAACAACCTTGATTTTGTGACAATCTAAGAGTTAAAACTGATAAATATCAAAGTTACCTAATACGAATAAATTTGTGACATGATTGAAATCTACTATAAGGCTAATGGACTTGTAAAAACGCGCCATTCTTTTTCAACCAATCTCGACAATATTTGTAGGTGGGAAATGCATCTCCTACTAATTTCCAAAAGTGATCTGAGTGATTAAATTCCACTAGGTGAAATAATTCATGTATAATAATGTAATCAATTATGTTGATGGGAAGTGCGGACAATAATAAGTTAAAATTCAAGTTACCTTTTTTTGAACAGCTACCCCATCTCAATTTTTGACTCCTTACTCCTACTTTTCCATAAGATATCGATAACATTTTCCCAAAGAATGGAACTTTATTCTCAAGTAATTTTTTTGTCTGTTCCCTATACCAATTTATTATATTTCTATTATACGTTCTCCTATCATTTACGTGAAATGTAATTTTCATTAGATTTTCGGAAAGAATCGTATATTGGAAAGTGTCTTTGACAAAATTCATTTTGTACTTTTTTCCAAGATAAATAATTTCATCCTTTTGAAGAGGACTATAATCCAATTTATTATTCAGTTTTGCATAAAATTTTGTTTTTTTCAAAATCCATGCGTTATTATGATTTATGAAATTTCTTATTGTTGCAATATCTTCGTTAACTGGTGACATGACTGAAATACCTGAGCGATCGACCTTTATGGACAGGCGTTTGCTCCTTTTATTTCTAATTAGTCTCACCTTTAAAAAAGATTTATCAGAAAGAACTATTTCTATCCACGATTCAGGATTCAAATTGTAGTGCCATTCACTGAAGTGGGAAATTGGTATTATTATTTTTCGATCTTACCTGTTGATACTTAATGCAAATCTAGTTAGTTTATGGAATTATTAATTAAACTGACAAGGCAGGTATTGAGCAATTCAATTTTTTCGTACCGCGCTAGAACTAAATCAAAAAAAAATCATATCTGATAGCGTTGATTATGCTTGTTACTTCTTTATTTTAGTAAGTCTTAGGGCATCTAGATCTTGTTGTGTTTCCATTTCATTTTTGTTACCGTAGACTATTAATATCCTGTCGTTGTCTTTGAGCACATAATTTGCAATAGAGTTAGTTTTATTTCCGTTAACATAGAATTCTAGATTTGAAGTTCCGTTACTGCAATAACTTGTTTTATTTTCAAGAGTAAAGCAGTTGTTAGTGACATTCATTCCCACGCTTCTAAAGAACTCTCCTACCGGCACACGAGTTGCGTGTCTATGTAATGTATTACCATCGTTATTTTCTACGTGGATGTATTTGGATCGCACTTGATACTGTGGTTGGCTAAAATTCAATTTTTCACCATTAATCTTTACCGCAAATGCCGCATGGACATGCTCAGACCCAAGGGGACCAAATTTTAGATTTGGTTTTTGCAAATTTTCAGAATATACAGTTACTGCATAAGCCATTATGGCGATGAGTACTAGTACCGCTGGAACAATGATCATTAATTGCTTATTTCTTCTCTTTCGAGTTACAGAGAAGTAGCTCTTTTCTACCTTCTCTTTTTTAGTATTGGGAGTTTTGTCCTTCTTTAAATTATTGTTATCCTTCTTTTTATTTTGCTTCATTACTAACACATCAACTGACGATTTAATGATTAGAACTTTGATGGATAATTTAAAGAAATCTTTGATCCAGGAAGTGAATAAAACCTCCTTCGGACTTTAATATTTGGGCCAATTACGAGTTTGTATAAATTTGTTTAAATTTTTCGGGCAATTCAGGATTACCGTAATCATTATTATAAGCAGAATATACATTGATTTTTTCTCCATGTTTGATTTCATACGATCCAATAAACCTGATATTATTTCTGTATTCTTCGTATAATGGAATCAGTTGCTTGGCAAAATTCTCTGTAAT
>JAJPIN010000189.1 GCA_021324715.1 Nitrososphaeria archaeon | reverse complement strand
TTTGTTGATTTATCGGAAATTGTGAAGCAGGAGGAAGTGAGGTATTTGCTTCTTGTTCATAATTCATGTCATAACCATTCAGCATCATGACCATTTCCGTCATATGTGGTCTAGGCTTTTTTGGATCAACAATCATCATTCCATATAACCCCCTGTTTATAGAGTCAGCTACTGGGTCAACATGACAGGAATATGGGTATACACCATACGATTCTGCAACAAATTCATAAGTGAAACTATGACCAGGAGAAATGGCACCTCCAGGATTTCCCTCAGTCGAAACGGCGTCAACCTTGGCATTATTAAGAGACTGAACATGAAAAGAATGAGGATGTAAGTTATCGTAACTGTTGATCACTCTAATTCGGACCAAATCACCTTCAGTAACTCTTATAGTTGGACCGGGGATAGTGCCATTATATGTCCATCCGTCAAAGATTTGCCCTTGGTATGAGATAGGTATCCTTTGATGTTCCTGAACAATAAGTGTGAACTGTCTTATTGTCTTCCCGTTTGCATCTTTTGAGACATGACCACAGTTAAAGTAAGTCAGGTATTCAATTGAACTAGGTTTCTTACTCGTCTCACTAGTACAATCCTTAAGCCTATCATATTCCCCTGATGAAATTTGTTTAGGTAGTGTTACTGTCTCACTAAATGTTGGAGGTAACTGATTGAGTAACGGTAGGCTTATATATAACAAAACGAAAATGCTCGAAAAAATTACGCTAGAGCAGACTAAGGAAATACAGACATGATACCGATTTTTCTGCATATTTTATTTGTTCTTAACATTTGTAGAAAGTTAATTGAGAAAGTAAATAAAAGTGAATAAGCCGTAAGAATTTAGTTAACTTTTATTTTGCAATATTTTCAAATACCAAATCTCTTTCTCAAATAAAAGCTGTTATTTATTTAGTTTATAGCCGTTTTTTATGCATTTAGAATTATTCAAATATTTTTATAGTTGAGGGTAACATTTTGTTAAACTAATTTCATGTTACTCTAAAGAAGTATTTTGATATCAAGTTTGTGTATAAAAAAGTACTTGACGCAGGGTGAATCGATTTAATTGTATTCTCATCTTCCTCCGGATTGATGCGAATAGTTAAAAATAGGCATCCCACTGATTCGGAACGGTTATTTTTTATTAATATAGGGAAATAGATTTACGTCTTAGAATCGAGTCTTAGGGTAATGAGTCTTAATCAATATCCTATCGCAATAAATCATATTGCAATTAGCGTTCCAAATTTAGATGAAGCCTTGAAATGGTATCAGGAAATATTGGGATTTACAATAGTAAGGGGACCAATAGAGCTAGTCTCGGTTGATCCAAAGATAGGTAACGTACTACAGGATATCTTTGGATCAGAATTTAGGAAATTACGAATTGTATGGCTGTCCTCAAGCAATAATATAGGATTCGAGATATTCCAATTTATCGAGCCAAAACAAGACACAAAAAAAAGTGAAGTTCCTTACTGGAACGGTGGAGTCATTCACATGGCAGTAACATACCCTGAAATTGAGAAATTGGCAAAGAAAATCTCTGAAACTGGAGGAAGTCAACTTACAGAGATTTGGGAAATAAATCCGGAAAGACACCATAAGCTCGTTTTTTGCGCAGACCCGTTTAGAAATATAATCGAAATATATTCTCATAGTTTCGAACAATTTCATGCTAACATGTAAAAAATTTAGCTATCAGCTGTTGATGCCAGTTAGTGCAAAAATATCGTAACGGTTTGAATCATATCAGCTAGATTACATCTAGGAAAGGTTTCTATACTCAATATTGCAACGAAGCTCATATGACAGGCGGCTGGCTATCTTGGGTACGCGCTAATGATGTTGAAATTATGACTGTATTGCAGAACCAAGCAAACAATCTAGTGAATGCATCGAAGGTACTGCTTGAATTAATTGGCAATTATACCACCTTAAATGAAAAAAACGCTATACTAAAGAATTTGGAGCACGAAGGTGACCAGCTTACTCATAGATTATTTACCATCATAGATAGGACATTCATCACACCACTTGATAAAGAGGACATCTCCGAATTAACTAGCGCTATAGACCAAGTCCTTGATGGTACCTATGGTGCTTCAGATAGACTCGTACTCTTAAAAATTCAAAGACCGTCTCAATATATGCAGGAATTCGCTAAATTATTGCTGACTGCGTGTCAAGAAATTTACAAGGGAGTAGTTGAACTACATAAAGGTAAGCGCGAGAGTCTCCTAGAACATTCGAAAGCTATCAGCAATTGCGAACACGAAGGAGATAACATTTATCGTCTCGCAATAGCCAATTTATTTGATACAGATGACGCTATAGAGATCATAAAATTGAAGGAGATATACGAAACACTCGAAAGTGCCCTTGATAGATGCAGGGACGTTGCTGATGTAATTGAAGATATTGCTTTAAAATATCGTTGAGGATTTACTTTGTTTCCAGCAGAAATCTCAGTTTACGCAGCAATTGCTGCTGCCCTCTTTTTTGATTTTGTCAACGGTTTTCATGATTCGGCTAACTCTATTGCGACGGTTGTTGGTACCAGGGTGCTCCGGCCACTTTATGCCGTATGTATCGCAGCCATTGCCAATTTTGTTGGTCCTTTCATATTCGGTACCGCTGTAGCTGCAACAGTTGGAAAAGGGATAATAAATCCCGCATTTTCGACGGTCGATGTAATATTTGCAGGTTTAATAGGTGCCATCGTATGGGACCTTGTAACATGGTATTTTGGCCTTCCTTCATCAAGCAGTCATGCTTTAATTGGAGGATTAATAGGTTCAGCATTGCTGGCAGGAGGAACATCGGCTCTAGTATATTCAGGTATTGAGAAGACACTTACATTTATGGTAGTATCACCTACTCTAGGTTTTTTCTGTGCATTTGGCATCGCAATAGTTATTATGTATTTTTTTAGGAGGCAGACTGCTTCTTATGTAAATAGAATTTTTGGACGACTCCAAATTTTTTCTTCAATCTTTTTCTCGCTTACTCATGGGGCAAACGATGGCCAAAAAACAATGGGAGTAATTACTGCACTCCTGATTGCGGGTGGTCTTCTTGATTCTAAATCATTCGTTGTACCTATTCCGGTCATTCTAGCATCTGCAACAGTAATCGGATTAGGTACATTCTTTGGGGGCTGGAGAATTGTAAAGACAATGGCCTTCAAATTAACTAGCCTACGCCCGTACCAAGGCTTTTGTGCTGAAACAGGAGGAGGTGTAATTTTGACTTCCATGGCTTGGCTAGGCATTCCGGTTAGTACTACTCACGCAATCGCCGGGGGCATAATGGGTGTGGGCGCTACAAAAAGGCTATCGGCCGTAAGGTGGGGCGTTGGGAAGAAAATAATCTACGCTTGGATTATTACTATTCCAGCAAGCGCTGCAGTTGCAGCGTTAGTATCAGTTCTAATGAATCTATTACTATGATTTTGACTTGTCCTAGATTAGGGCTGCAAATAATAGTCATTTAGTAGTAAACCAGAAAGTATTGATATTTCTCGCCTATTATAGTTCCAACACATCATCAAAAGAAGTATACGTATTACATTAATATGACGGGACGAATAGACCTAGTCCTAACTATGAGTTACAGAAGTGGTTATGGTTCAAGTCCAAAACCAGTTGAAATGGGGAAGGAGTACGAAGTTGAAATAACTGAAATAAGCAAAAGAGGCGACGGAATTGCTAGAATCCAAGGATTTGTAATATTTGTTGCAGGTGCGAAGGCTGGACAGAAAACAAAGATAAGAATTACCAGTGTTGGAGATCGCTTCGCAAAAGCAGAAATCGTATAAATTAAAAAGACAGACGAATAATTTTTTTATATTATTTTGTAAGTCTCCTATTTACTTATTTGAATCACGATAGTTATACAAAAAAGGAGTAGAGTGATTATTGAGCTTCTTGAGCAGACTTTAGATTCATCAGCTGTTGCAATGATTGCAATGCATTAAATGTCTCAACCGCTTGCTTTGGATCTTGCATTGCTTTAATCTTTGCAATAGCGTCCTTCACATCCGGACTCTGTTCAATACCAGCCAAAGCTGGATTTTTATCTTTCAAGATCGTAATCCATGTATCGATGGGCAACCCCCATTCTGTTTCATTTCACCAGTTTGGTTCTCCTGAGCATTTGCCGCGTTCAGATTCGGAGTCGCAATGACTGCTGCGGATAAAAGAACGCCTGTTAAAGGAGATAGAATTCCTATTTTTTGTCTCATCAATTAGCACTTTAAGTTATAAAAATGTTATTTGTCTAGGGAACGCAAATCATATGAAATCTTTGCTTTGAATACTGCAAATACATCACTTTTGCTTTCATTACAAAAAAATTTTGGTATGGATTGACTAGTCAGATTTACCCTAGAGCTTCATCTGCGGCCTTCAAATGCGTCAGAGTCCCATTCGTATCCCCAGCCGAAAAAGCCTTCATTGCTTCATCAAAATGCATCTTAGCCTGTTCAGATTCTCCAGATATGGTTTGTTGTGCAGCAGTCAATTGAGTTGAAGCTGCGTCTATGTTTCCTCCTTCCAAGTCTTTAATGGCCTCTTCCAGATGCATCTTTGTGGAATCTCCAGTAGTGTTAGGAAGAGCAGTAGTGTTTGTCACAGCAGTATTTGGAAGAGCAGTAGTGTTTGTAAGTGCAGTAGTGTTAGGTATAGTGTTTTGATTTTCCTTTTCTTTTTCTGGGGCCGTCACGTTACTCTTCACAGGATTGACGCTTATTGAGACTTTGGCAGAAT
>JAJPIN010000196.1 GCA_021324715.1 Nitrososphaeria archaeon | reverse complement strand
TCAGGCTCCTTACAGAAATATACTCTTATTTTCATATGTTAACCTCTATTCCTGTGGATAAAACATACTAGTTGCTTGGATAATCTAATAAAGACTTTTGCTTAGCCCTTTTGGTTCCTCGTCAGTCCTTCGAACCTTTGAAATTCAAGGTTATACAGCAGGCTACTTAGAGAAAACTTTGGTTCTATTTTTGATTCCAAAGGTTATCTCAATTCCTGTGGACTTTGAATGGTTATACGTAAATGAATCATTTGGAATTATAGGAAAACTGGATAACTGTTTATAGTTGCAAACAGGGCAGGTATTGTTCCTCTCGAATGTTTCTTCTAATATAACTTATTGAGACATGTGACAGTCCAGAGACAACGGTCACACAGAAGAAAAACACTTTCATTAATTCTGGGATTCACTTGTTTAGTTATAGTTTGAGTTTTCATCAAAAAATGTTAAATCTTCCAACACATCAGTATTATTTAGAGACCTCATTAGGATTGTAGCTATTACTGTTGCGGTAGCCCTAGTTGGGTATTTGTTATACCATAAAGTTGTACGTAGAACTAAAAGTTAAAAAACAACGTCAAGGACAATTTTATTTTGATACAAGCACTGCCATTTATCGATTTGATAGTATAAATAGATTTATAAATTTGGTAACCTTTTATAAGACTAGTTCTAAAATATATTGCTGTGAATAGGTACGCTTTACCTTGTACCGTTCTGGTAATTATGGCTATTCTAATATCAGGTCTAGACATAAAGCAAGCAAATTATATTGCATTAGGAGAGTTACCTTCTAGAGGTACATGGAGCACAATTTCTTCCGTAACCAATGATTTGGTTGGAACATCTAACATGTCTACATATTCCAACTCAAGTCAAACAGGTAATACCACATTGAATATTCCATCTAACGACGCTATACCAAATTCTAATATCACAAAGGAGTCAAATTCTCTAAATTCTAATATCACAAAGGAGTTAAGTTCTATAAATTCTAAAATCACAAAGGAGTTAAGTTCTATAAATTCTAAAATCACAAAGGGGTTAAGTTCTCTAAATGCTAACATCACAAACAAATCAAGTAGTCTTAATACAACGATGCCGAGTCAATTGCCACCTGAATCTATCAATGGAAGTAAAGCAGGTCAGATTTGACAGGCTGAAGCAAAAATTGTTAAATCTAATAAAGACTTGCCAGTTTGTAAGGAGAAGCGTCTCCATAACAATAACAACGATTTTGAAGTGCAGGGAAACCTAAGCGGGTAAAATTTGACACGACGTGGATAGAATCTCATAAAAGTCAGCTGGTAGAACTGGGTGAATATATACAAATGGAAATGAAGCAAATGATTACAAAACAGGTAATTAGCGATACTAAGAAGACTAGCTCTGAACCAGTAAAGGCATCCACTTGAATATGAAAGCGACCATCGACTGGGAACAAGAAACAACCAATTTCCCACAAGTTGTTTTGTTATGTAAACGGTCAGCGCTACATACTACAAAACGGCTAGGATAGAAGTATCACTTAGTTTTATTTAGTTGGATGTAAGCTTGGTCTCTCTGTATTAAGGAGTCTGGCTCTTTGACTTTCTGCATAAATTCTGCCCTATACTTAGAGACTATTTCCTTATCAAGCTCATTATCTGTTCCGGTTAACCATACTCCGCTTTTCTCGTAATAGAATTTACAGGAATCCGAAATGTATTGCTTAACTTCTGGAGACATCAAATCAGTTAAATTGAATTTTATCTCAGGTGGGCCAAACAAGGTTTGTAACATTAGAGTAGACATACTTCCATTATAACAACTCAAATATGTTCTCGCTACCTTGGCATTAGTTTCCGTGTTATTGTTAATAGTTTGTCCATGACCAACTTGCGTTAACACAAACCCAATTATCAAGGTAGCAACTGTAAATCTCATAGATAGGACGATCCATTTTTGGAAGTCGTAGCAGAAGCTCATTTCTAATTCCCTTTTATTCTCACTTCTTGACCGCTTTTTCTAAAAAGTAAGATAGTGATAAAACCAACAATTATGACAGCGGCACCAACCGATGCAGTATCTGGAGATTGAGCAGTAAAAAGAATTGCAATTCCTACTATTATCGTTATGATGCTGGAAGAATAGGCAATGATTATTAAAAATCCCATTTAATTACTATCTTCTTATAACGTTGGCTTTAATCAAACTTCCCAAGGCTTGCCCTGATATTTTGAGATATATTGCGGACCTTCCGACATAAACCCTCTTTTTTAAAATTGGCACATAAACGCTTGCACGGCTTGCAACGTTATATTTGAGCATGAATATTGACCGTATCTTAACTAAACCTCACGCTTAAAACCACTAATTGCGACCTTGGATTTTTTGGAGGTTTTTAATGTCTGCTTCATTAGTCCCCTTCATTAGTAAGGAGAAAATCCTGTCAACACGTGCCAAGGTGGCTATTTCTAGAATATCACTAGTGATATAGTACAACGTTTAAGAGAGTTGGTGCAGCAATATAAAAAATGACTAAACAGAAGAAACTTTTCAACAGAAAAGGCGATTCTGTGGAAATAAAAGAGGATGGCAAAGACCTCACTGTCACAGTTCAATATACAACAAAGGTCGAGCCAACGGTGTCAGCGACACAAGACAATTTTAATGACCTAGTGTCGGTTTATGAAAGGACTGGCTTTATCGAAGAGATAAGGCAATAGTTTGTTTTATAACTAACTTACAATCATTGTATGAATTCCAATTTTATGAAAATGAGTTCTAAGTACTTTTATATTTAAATTGATACGTAATTAGGTACTTTAGGAATTTATCAATTCAATCGAGTCAAGAGTGGGTTTTATCTGATTCGCCATTGAATCAAAATTCTCATTTGGACTCAGAAGTACTATCGCGTACAAGTCGCCTTGCTTTTGGGTCAGAATCAGCATCCCCTTATACGGAACATCATAACCCTCAGGTATCGTAGGTAAAAAACTTCCTATCTGTGGTAAACCAGAGAAAGAATCTAGGAGTTTCGAGGGAGAAGAAAGATTGAGGAAATACCTGTAGCCAGAATTGCTATGACCAAATGTTACTTGGTCTGCGGATTCTAATACTCCCTTGTCTGCGAGAAATTGGGTCACAAAAGGACCCGCAAGGAATAATGGAAAACTGAGAATGTCAGGAGCCTTTTTTATCCCAATGACGCTTTTTGTAGAATTTTGAAACCATACCATTGAAGTCGAATTGTTATTGGGAGCCGGTTGCCAGTTCGGCGGGGGAGATACTTTAATCTCCGCACTGGCAAAAGTTGGTGTCAACAATAATGCGATTATTGCAAAAAACATTAGAATGAGGAGAGTTTTCAATCTCTTTTTCCTCTCTCCTAGAATTATGTAAAGTTTCTGAATCACATGTCGTTCAGGCAGTTAATGCAGACCCATCGAGTATTTGACTAAAGTAAGGCTTTGAGCACGTTTTTGTTATTAAATTGATTTTCTCATAGACCGTCTCAATTGTAATGCCCTGAATGGAATTACTATCCTTCCTTCGTGGGAGTGTCGAATTTTTAGCGAAGTTTTTGACAAATAGCCTTTACAATTATGGTCCTTAGCTTTTTTCCTTTTATTATTTTTGCATAAAACCCCAGGATAAGCGCGGGGAGTGGGATTCGAACCCTTCTATCATGGTCTTGGAGTCATACGACATGAGAGAACATGAATTAACGACATTACTAAAGGTTATTTGTTTTGTGGTACGTAATTCTATCACGTGCAATTCAGCTGTAACAATAACCATTTTGTTGCCGATATATAATCAGAACTTGAAGTCTGGCGTAGGCCTTATGTGGGATGTGAACTGTTATTGACACATATTCTGGACCAAAGCGTGATTTTTAAGAAATTTCGAACAACTATAGATTAGATGTGAATAATTAGAAATTCTAATCGTATTGTAGTAATTTGATTTTTTAGTTTCTGGATTAAGTAAATCGCTTAATAAAAAAAATGCTACACTAAATTTTGCGTAATTTAAAATAAATATAGTAATTTTCACATTTTCGTTTTTCGATATCTTTATTTTGTTGGATTATTTAGGAATAGCTTACAAATTAGTGACCTTAGTGGACACAATTACACAGTTTGCCGTCATAATTTTGGGGGCGCTCGGCTTCTCATTGCCTTTTGGACTATATATCGCAAGAATGATTTCTTTTGAACTTCGCCCACTTGAAAAGCCTCTAGCCAAAGTGGAACGAGGATTCTTTAAACTAATAGGAATTGACGCAGATAAACAGATGACCTGGAAGCAATATTTCTTAGCCGTCTTTACGACTAGCGTTATCTCAATATTATTTGTAATACTGGTTTTATCATTCCAGAATTATCTACCATCTTCTCAACATGTTAATGGATTGTCAATTGATTTAGCATTTCATACTGCGACTTCTTTTATTACAAATACAGATTTACAGCATTACGTAGGAGAGAATCAACTTTCAATACTATCTCAAATGATAGCATTGACCTTTGCAATGTTCATTGCACCGGCGATTGGCATTGCAACTGCCTTTGCATTTATCCGAGGGTTTATTAGAAAAAACTTTGGTCTGGGTAACTTTTATGTAGATTTTGTAAGGGTGATTATTACTCTGTTACTTCCTGTGGCATTTATTTCTTCATTATTATTGATGATTACAGGAGTGCCGCAGACTCTTAATTCGTCAGTCACAATTAATACTATAGAAGGTAACAATCAGACGATATCTATGGGACCCGTAGCCTCCTTGGAATCAATAAAGGAGCTGGGGGAAAATGGTGGAGGGTTTTTCGGAGCTAATTCTGCGCACCCATTTGAGAACCCAACAGGTCTATCAAATACCTACGAGATGTTTCTGATGATAGTAATTCCTTTATCATTTCCGATTGCCTATGCGAAACTATTAGGTAAAGGAAGAGGAATATCGATTCTGGCAATTATACTTATTGGATTTGGTGGCTTGCTTGTCTTCGGAATATACACACATCCAGCATCTTCACTGATAGAAACCCGATTCGGCAGTTTCAGCAGCACTTTATTTAACATGATTTCTATAGCGTCAAATACTGGAGCTATAAATGCGTCCCTTGCTGGTATGACCCCTAATGCTGTAATATCGTTTCTCGTTTCTATGTTTGTTCAAGCTTTACCCGGTGGAGCCGGAACTGGAATGGTCTACATGCTAGTTTATGTGTTGCTGACATTATTCGTGGTGGGTCTCATGGTGGGTAAGACTCCTGAATTTATGGGTATGAAAATTAGTCCTAAAGATGTCAAGATTGCGATGTTCATATTTTTAGTTCACCCCGCATTAATACTGATTCCAACAGCAATTGCATTCACGACGGGAAATGCTCAGGTAATTATTGGGGAGAAGGTTACTCCTCTTGGCTATACCCAAACATTCTATGAATTTACTTCAGCGGCAGCAAATAACGGTTCCGACTATTTTGGAGCTTCTGCCAATACTCCCTTCTGGAACTGGTCAACCGGCATAATCGTCTTTCTTGGTAGATACATTCCAATCGGACTGATGTTAGTAATTGCCGGTTCATTTTCTTCCAAGGACAGAAAAGAGGTAATAGAACCAATCAAAACCAAAGGACTGACATTTGTTTCGATTGTCCTTGTAGTAACATTCCTGCTGACAGCTCTCGCATTCTTTCCATTCTTGGTGATAGGGCCATTTTCGATGTGATTGATATGAAGAACAAATTCGATAGAATATCGGCTATTTTCAAGAGTAAAGCCAAGGCATCACTTAATAGTAAGGTAATACTGGATTCAGTAACAAGACTTAATCCAGCTTATTTAGCCAAGTTTAATACTGTTATGTTTACCGTAGAGATTGGATTCTTCCTGGTATTACTAATAGGATTCATTCCAAACATCTCAAATGAATTTGTGAACCAAAACCAAATATTTTATTTTGAAACTGCTACTATTCTGATTTTAACTGTGTGGTTTGCAACCTTTTCAGAATCTTTATCTGAGGCACAGGCACGAGCAAGAGTTGACTCTCTTCGCAGCTTAGAAAAAGAGGTAATTGCCCACAAGATAGTAAACGGAAATGGAACCCTAGTCGATGTAACCTCAACAAAACTGAAACCTGGAGATGAAGTAAGAGTTAACGCAGGTGAAATAATTCCAAGAGACGGTCTTGTTAATGTAGGCAAAGCATTTGTAGATGAATCTATGATGACAGGAGAGTCAAATCCCGTCTATAAGGAGAAAGGAGACCATGTTATTGGAGGAACAAGAGTGGCAAGTGATATTATAGTTGTCGAGATTACCGCTGAGGCTGGTAGAAGCTTTCTTGACGAGATGATTGGCCTGATTAGAAACGCTACAAGACCACGAACTCAAAACGAAATAGCTCTAACTATATTGCTTGCTGGCCTTTCATTGATATTTATCATAGTAATTGGAACACTTCTTTATCTTGCATATTATCTAGGATACAAAGTTGATATCGCCACACTGATTGCGCTACTAGTAGCTCTTATGCCTACAACAATTGGTGCCTTGCTTCCAGCCATTGGTGTGGCTGGTATTACACGTCTTGGACGAGATAATATTGTAGCAAAATCTGGCAAAGGTATAGAGTCTGCAGGCGATTGTGATGTGTTAATACTTGATAAAACCGGCACAATCACAGAAGGAAGTCGGAGTGCAGTTGATTTCATTCCATTGCAGAAATATACAGAGGCTGATGTGGGAAAAGCTGCATTTGCCGCTTCAATTCATGATAATTCTCATGAGGGAAAATCAATTGTCGATTTGGCTGAAGAGAAAAAATTCATTCCCCCATTGGTAGAACGGATTCTTACATCAAAAGCGATTGAGTTTAGTGCAGAGACAAAATACAGCGGTATACAGTTCGTGCCGCTCAAAGATATACATCTTACAAAGGAGCAAGAGGAACAGCTAGAAGAAATCGAATCATTTGACGGACACACAGGACATAAAGGTGACAACGATAAACCGTCGATATATTCTTCCGGTGATTTTGAAGACATGCTTCTTAATTTGTCAAAAAAGGGAAGCGAGATTACTATTTTAAAAGGGGCAGTAGAAGCGATGCTAATAAGAGCACACAATCAGGTAAATGAAGATGAGATAAAATGGAAGTCACAGGAGATTTCCAAAAAAGGGGAAACTCCATTAGTTGTATCAATTAATCAGGAAGTTATTGGACTTGTTGCGCTGAAAGATAACTTGAAGGAGAATATACGCGACAATATTGGCGAAATTCGTTCTACAGGCATACACACGATTATGATTACTGGCGATACTCAGTTGACCGCTCAAGTAATTGCGAAAGAAGCGAATGTTGATGAGGTTATGGCGGAGGCAAAACCTACCGACAAGCTTCAAAGGGTAGTAGAGGAACAGTCTAAGGGCCATATTATTGGAATGGTAGGTGACGGAACAAACGATGCTCCAGGTTTAGCTAAAGCTGATGTGGGACTAGCAATGAACAGTGGAACTGCGGCTGCAAAGGAGGCAGCAAACATGGTTGACCTTGATTCTGACCCATCAAATATTCTCAAGGTTGTCAAGCTTGGAAAACAGTTGTTGATGACGCGTGGTGCTATTACTACATTTAGTATCGCTAACGACGCTGCAAAATACTTTGCACTCCTTCCTGCTATGTTTATGACTGAAAATCCAAAAATGCAAATACTTAACGTGATGCATTTGCACAGTCCTCAGACAGCAATTCTTTCAACTCTGATATTTAACGCTATAATTATTCCAGGATTAATCCCATTGTCATTGAGGGGAGTGAAGTTCAAGGCAGAATCACCACAAAAGACTTTCATTAGGAACATGCTAATTTATGGAATTGGAGGCGCATTACTGCCATTTGTAGGAATAAAAGCTATTGATATGATATTGGCGCTATTTTTTGGGTGATTAAAAAAATGAGAAACTTTTCAAAATCCATTTTTAATAAAATTGTTTCAAAGGACGTTAGGATTATTCTAAGACAAGGTCTGAACCCTTCACTTCGTATTGTAATGCTTATGATACTTGCCACAGGAATTGCATATCCACTATTATTGGTTCTTATTGGCGATGTAACTCTTCCATTTCAATCAACCGGTAGCATGCTGACATTGGATGGTAAGATTGTGGGTTCAAAGCTCATAGCTCAAGAATTTAAAACCGAAAAACTATTCCATATCCGGTCTGCGTCAAATTCAACTTCTACAGTAGACCCTCACATAAGTCCAGAAGACGCTTATGCACAGGTTGGCAGAATAAGTAAAGCGACAGGCTTACCAGAGAGCACACTAAAGACAGCTATTCAATTTAATATAGAAAAAAATAAGGTAAGCAACGTGTTGGTATTTGCTCCTCCTTATGTGAACGTCTTGGAGGTAAATATTCAGCTTATCTCTGGGTATCCAGACGTTTATCATGAATTTGCAAATAGAAATCTAAATGGAGTAAGTTAAATGGAGATTATTTTAGTTGGTTTTATCATGTCGTTGGTGGTATCGGCAGGAGCTTTGACATATTCGCTTGTAAAGGCAGAAAGATGAAGTGTTACCACTAGAGCAAGGCATTTAACCACGCCAATACCTGTTTTAGATTAAATTCTTAAGCTCACACAATAACTATGTTGTTGCCGATAGAGATAATATAAATTTCAAGTCAGACGTGGGCCCCAGGGGATGTGAAGTGTTATTGACACAAGTTTTGGGCCCAAGCGGACAAATCTGAATTTTCAGACGAGTTTAGTCTAGAATTAATCTCTAATCCAGTCTCAAATAATTGGAAATGAATTCCGAAATAGATGACTCTTACCCCAACCGCGTAAGTAGCCACTGTCGGTATCCATCTTATGAGCTACAAAAAATATAGCGTTACACTAAGTTCTATTTACTACTGTTACCGCTTATACCTTCTTTTATTTCACCGCTTATGTTGCTTAGCACATCCGCTGCACCTATTCCAAACTTTTTAGCGGTCTCTTTTGTCTCGTTTAGCATTTCTGAGCCGATATTGCTCATATTTTGCCCAAGATGATTTAGTGTGGAACCTACTTCCTCTCTTGCCTTATTCAGTACCACAGAAGAGTTTTGTCCTAATTCAGAATGGTTTACTGAATCCATCAGACTGCCAGCTGCATATGAGGCATTAGTAGTTGCCTTTTGACCGCTCAAGTTGTTTGTTGATGTCAACGTCATCATTAATATTGTAACTCAAATTATGATAAATTGTTTATACACAAAATTCTGTGATTGCGATTTTAATTTAAGTATTGAGATGCACTTTTCAATACCGTCAAATGAAATTTATCTTTAGACTCACT
>JAJPIN010000095.1 GCA_021324715.1 Nitrososphaeria archaeon | reverse complement strand
GTTGAATATTGGATACCAACACAAAATAGTTTGTGGGCGCCATGTACCATTAACCAAGCCTCATGTGGAATTTCGAATGCTCTTCAATTTTCGATAGGCAAAAATAACCAAGTGTGGTTTTCTGAATGGACAGAAAATAAACTGGGCATGTTGAACGGTTCGAGACCTCTACCATTTGCTGTGGATACAAGCTCTAGAGAATTGAGTATAAAGAGAGGTCAAACTGCTGAAATACCTCTTACTGTATCTGCAAAGGACCTTGTTAATCTTAAAATGATTGCTTCATCCACGTTCACACCTACAGGCAACTTTGGAAACTCATCCTATTCATTCAGTCAAGATTCTTTTCCATTGAACACAGGTGAAACGAAGGGTATCACTTTTTTAGTTACTCCTTCAGCAGATCTTGAGAACGGAGACTATACTCTAATGATCGGAGCAGAAAATAATGAATTATCATATCTTCAATCAATAAAAGTGCATCTTTCATAGTCTAATTAGCCTGCTCAAGAGCCTCAATTCCTGGCATTTTATCGCCAGCCAAAAATCTCAATGTTGCTCCACCCCCAGTTGATAAGTGTGTTACCTCATTCTCTGAGACCCCTGATTTTTTGAGAGCCACTATAGTGTCGCCCCCACCAACAAGTGTCATTGCACCCCTCCAAAAAGCAAGTGCCATACTTTTTGCAACATTCATGGTTCCACTTGCAAATTGCCCCACCTCAAACATTCCCATTGGTCCATTCCAAAATACAGTACCAAATCCGTTCCCACCAATTTCTGAAGAATATATCCTAGCAGTTTCATTGCCAATGTCAAATCCACACATTCCGTCTGGTATGTCACCAGTAACAGTTGAAAATGAGTTTTCTTCTGAAGAGACTATATGGTCCACTGGCAAGAGGATTTTTTCACCAAATGAAGTAAGGGCGCTTTTCACCCAATCATAATGTTCCTCGTCAAATAACGAATTACCAATTTTAAATCCTTTTGCCTTGAGGAAGGTGTATGCAGCTCCACCACCAACTAGTAATTTATCTGCTTTTGGTAACAAATTTTCCAATGCACCAATTTTGTCCTTAATCTTTGAACCTCCTACTACCAGCGTAAATGGCTTTCTAGGATTATATCTTATCATTGAAAGATATTCAATTTCCTTCTTTAAGCTAAACCCTGATAAGCGAATATCAAAATTTTTTACAGCCCCGTACGTCGAAGCGTGCTTTCTGTGCGATGTGCTAAAAGCATCATTTACGTAAATATCAGCTAGGGATGAAATGGATTTACAAAATTCAGGATCATTATTCTGCTCTTCGGAATAGTATCTTAAATTCTCTAATAAAAGAATACTCCCAAAACTCATCTTTTCTATCTTTGTATATACTTCAGTACCAGTGCAGTCATTGATGAAATCGACTTTTCTATTGAGTATTTCTTTCAATCTCACAGCTACGGGTGCAAGCGTATTATTATGATCACGGTATTTAGGCCTACCCAAATGGGATGCTAAGATGACTTTAGCCCCTCTCTTTACAAGATATTCTATTGTAGGAATCGCGCTTCTAATTCGATAGTCTTCAGTAACCGACCCGTTATCGATAGTTACGTTGAAGTCAACTCTGACTAGGACCTTCTTTCCATAATATTGAATGTCATCAAGATCTGATACAGATCTAAGCAATTATTTTTCCAATTATTGAGTTTAAATGCTACTAGAATAAACTTTTCTCTTACTTTACAAAAAAAATTACCGAAAATTAGTAAATGGAAATTAATTAATAAACTATGTATATAGATTATTATCAGCTTTTCGGATTTCTATTGTGACTTTATCTCCTACTCTAATCCCAATGTCTTCGTATTCCCTTACGCTAATTTTGAATGTCGGAGAATCACTAGCGCCGCCCCCTGCCATCATTCTTGAAATATTCCCCATAGCTTTTGGAAGATTTTTCATCATATCCTCGGGAGAAGAGAATGCCATAACATTAGAACCAAATGGATTCATTGGTTTATCGGTCTTGTAATCATTAGGATCACTAAAACCAACATAAACGTAAGGACTACCATCCTGTGCAGCTTCTATGCGTGCAACGATAAAATCTTTTTTCATACTTGCCATAATATTTCTTGCCTTCAAGGATATAATTTCCTTTCCCTTCCAGCAATTACCTACAATTAGAGCGTGGTTTTCGCGACCTTCGACACAAAGTATTAACTTAAAAATTTAATATAGCGAACTCAAGTATTGATATTTTTCTGATGTAGTTAAGTCGTATGCAAAAGCCCTCAAAACTTTATTAAACCATTTAGATTAAGGATTTTTTCTGCGTTCCATTTCTAATATCTCATCTGATATTTGAATATCTTGATTTACGTTTACCAAAATTGGTATCTCTTGATAAAATCCTCACGCTAATAATCTCAAATTCAATTAGGGCGAATCTGAATATGAGTAACAGGGGATTGTAAGTCATTAATTCTAAATTCAACAGTACATGAGCGAACTACAAATAACTCCTTGACGTACGAAAAGTAAAGTAAGGATTTGACTTTGTATTTTAATTGTTCACTATATCATTATTTTTTAATAAAGTTATTTTAACAGTTGTTGGACACCCTAATTTGCTCGATGCTACCTTGAAACCGCGTTTTGCAAGTTCTAAGTTTGCTCTTGAAACATATGCTTCGAATATTGATTGGTCAGGCTTGACCCTCGCAGCAAGCCCAGTAGCCTTCCCAAACGCTCTCCTCATTCCTTCTTGCAATCTATCTGCACCTGCAGTTGCGATCATCTTATTCTCGCGTAGCACTAAATGAGGATAAACTATAACTCTGGAGAAAAAACTCATGTCTCCTGCTTGAGACATTGACTTATTTGCCGCCAACCTTGCTGCTTCTAGTGCATTGTGTCTAATTTGCATTTTTTCACTAACAATTAATTCAAGTTTGTAATCGTAATCAACTTTGGATTGCCCAGAAGAAAACCTTGCAATCTTTAACTGGGGTTTTCCAGAAATATATTCTCTCCTAACATACGGCATTCCCTTTGTTTCCCTGTAATTAACACCTTTCATGATACATCAATTGATTTAATACTTAAATCCCTCTTGCAGAGTGATTTAATCGTTATGTCCCGAGAAGCAGATCAGAGTAGTGAATTTCAAAACATGATTGAAGGAGTACTAACTAAAAAATGCTTGATAAAAATTGATGATACAAGATCTCAAGATCAGCTTCGCAACAAGGGGTACGGCGAAAAAGAAGACAATAGTTACTTTTTGGAAACTTACGAAGCACTATATCTGGTTTATATTAACAGACTCATCATAACCAATCGGAATATATCTGAATTTAGCGATCTACTCGAATACGTATTAAGGTATGATGAGGAGATAGTTACAAAGTTTCTAGTATATAGAGACTTAAGAAGTCGAGGTTATGTTGTAAAAGAGGGATTTGGATTTGGTGCAGATTTTAGGGTATATGAAAGAGGAGGATACGAAAAGAAACTTGCAAAATTCGTAGTTTTTTGCGTTAATGAGGGAATTAAAGTCAAGGTAGGAGAACTTTCAAAAAGTGTTAGAGAAATAGAAACTATGGGAAAAAATGCAATAGCTGCTGTTGTAGAGAGACGTGGTGAAGTAATTTATTACAAGCTCACCAATATGAAATTCAAAGAGAACAAAAAACAAGATGCAACTCAAGTCCTTTAAGAAAGAAAATAGTTAAATAAACAACTTTTGAAAATGTCAAATGTAGATAATGTCATTCAAAGAAATATTCTGTCAAGATTGCAAAATAATTTTGGCTAGATACAATGATGATTACTTCTCTGAGGCAAGCATAAATGAATTATCCAAACTCCATAATTATTATCATATTAAAGAAGGACATTCAATAATATTGAGAAAAAAAGACTTAGTACAAAGTCCTCTTTAGCTGTCCAGATAAATCTTCCAAGTTGGTCTCTACGTAAGAATAATATTTTTCTTCGCTGATTATTTTTTGCTACAGGATAATGATGACATTGGTAGTCCCCCTATAACTCTTGAATAATAATCAAGCGTAGATGAAGAGATTTTACCGGACTGCAGAATCTTGTAGTTTGAGTGCTCCGACCGGGATTTGAACCCGGGATCGTCGCCTCGAGAGGGCGAAATGCTTAACCGGCCTACACCATCGGAGCGATAGAAAATTGGATTATTTTCTTCATATAAAACTTATGTTGAAATTT